>CAJMMH010000096.1 GCA_905214365.1 uncultured bacterium | reverse complement strand
TACGGCAGAAAATCAGCCGCAAAGGCAGGTGCATAAGAGATTCCGAGAGTACATTTATGTGCTCTCAAAATCTCGCTGTACCTAAATTTGCGATTAGGGATTCCGGGAGTACCGTTTCCGCACAGCCTGAAAATGCCACGTATCATGGGCGTCTTTGCGCCGCCGGCTGTACCTTGCCGCAAAATTGCAGCTCTTTTTTTGTTTATTTTTCTTTATTATAGCATTGAAATGACAGTCCGTCTTGTGATATACTCACAGGAAATGGTAAAATTGTCACTTTTTCCGTAAAGCACGGGCAAAAGCGTCTTTCCGCTTTTCAGCGGATTCGGCTGCTGATGTTTCTGCAGAAAGGATTCATTTATGTATAAGCTTTCTTATTATGAACATATTCTTCACGGCACGGACGAATTTCCGGTCGCCTATTACGCGGTAGACAGACACCACGCGCGCTATGATATGCCGCTTCACTGGCATAAGGAATGGGAACTGATTCGGATCTGCAGCGGCAGTCTTTCGCTGTCCGCAGACGGAGTCCGCTATGAAGGAAACGCCGGAGACTGTTTTCTGCTGACCGGCGGCGTGCTTCACAGCGGCATCCCCAAAAGCTGTGTCTATGAATGCCTGGTCTTTGACCTTCACGCCTGCTATCACGATATTCCCATGGTAAAAAAATATCTGCGCCCGCTTTACCGGGAGCTGTTATTGCCCCCGCTTTTTTTCAGCAGCCAGACACCGGAAGCCGCCATCGCCGCTGATCTGACTGCAGCCGCGCGTTCCTCCTGCCCGGAGCTTTCCGTCCTCGGCGAGCTTTCAAGGCTGCTTGCGCGCCTGCTTGAAACCGGCTGCTGTACCCCCGTTCCGCAGACAAAAAGCACGAACCTCAGAAGAACCGCTCCTCTGAAGGCCGTGCTTGAATACATCGAAGATCATTATACCGAAGATCTCAATCTGGAAATTCTTTCCAGGGTTGCCGGAATGAACGCAAAATATTTCTGCCGCTATTTTTCATCCTTTACCAACCGGACACCGATCAGCTACCTCAACTCCTACCGAATCGACCAGGCCGCCCTGCTGCTTGATGATGAGCGGATTTCTGTAACCGAGGCCGGACTCGCCTGCGGCTTTGACGATACCAGCTACTTTATCAAGTGCTTCCGCAAATACCGGGGTATCACGCCGGGACAGTACCGGCGGCTGGCTGTGGAAAATATGTCCGCGCAGTCCGATGCGGCGCATCCGGTAATCTAAACCAAACCATATCGGAATACCCGCTGCTGTGCATCGTCCGGCAAATGTTCTATCAGTTGAGTCCCCGGAATCCCTTTCCAATGATCTCGCTGGAATTAAAGATGGTAATAAAGGTTCCCGGCTGCGTTGTCCGGATATAGTTTCTCAGCTGTACCGCCTGTCCGCGCTTCATAACAGTCAGCACAATTGCTTTATGCTGATGCGAAAACGCACCATGCGCTTCGTACACTGTCGCGCTGCGGTTCAGCTTCTTGCAGATAAAATTGCAGACTGGCTCCGGATTATCGCAGATAATCATAAATGCCTTACACAGGTTGATGCTCTCAATTACATTATCAATGACAAGTGACTTTGCCAGCAGGCCGGTCAGAGAAAACAGACCAGTCTGAATATCAAATACAAAGCAGGACGCAACAACAATTGCGCAGTCTACCAGAAACAGCGCCGTTCCAATCGGCACGGAGGTATACTTTTTCAGAATCATCGCAATGATATCCGTACCGCCGCCGGACGCTCCGATGTTAAACAGAATCGCCGCGCTTAACGATGGCAGAAAGATTGCGAAAATCAGTTCCAGCACCGGCTGCTGTGTCAGCGGATGGGACAGCGGAAACCAGTATTCTAACGCCGACAGACCCACAGAAGTCAGCACGCTGACATAAACTGTCTTAATTCCAAAGCTTTTTCCCAGAAAAATAAAGCCAAATACCAGGAGCAGCATGTTGATTACAAAGGTATATGTACTCGCTGTTCCATGAAACACTGCAGACAAAACGACTGCCACGCCGGTTACGCCGCCAAATGAAAAATTATTCGTAAACTTAAAATAATACACGCCGACAACCAGCAGAATAGTTGCAAACGTAATCCACGCGTATTCAATCAGCGTTTCTTTCCATTTCATTGTCATTTTCAGTTTCATCTCATATTCCCCGCATCCTGTTTCTTTCTTATGTCATTCATTTCTGTCATTTTTCTGCGTCCCTGTGCCCGCCTTCCACTGCGTTCACCTGCGCCTTTGCCGCCGTGCCAGCCTGCGCTGCTGCATTTGCCTGCGCTGTCTCTGCGCTCGCCGCTGCTATTTCCGCTGTCCCGTTCTGCAGCAGTGCTGCCGTCAGAGCGGCAATTGAGATTCCCTGCTTCCGGCAGACGGCAGCCAGCTCCTCATACTCGTACTTTTCTCTGGAGACCCCATAGCCCTCTGCCTTCTTCACGGAAATCGTTCCGAACGGCGTCTCTCTTTTTTCAAAAGTACGCTTCAGGATGCTTCGTCTGCACAGGGTCTCGCGAACGCCCAGCGTTGTCGTGTGCTGAAACAAACAGCCGATCACCGCCCCCCGATCCTTCGGACGGCAAAGACAGGTCAACAAAACGCCCGGACGGTTTTTCTTCATCTGGATTGCCATTGTAAATACGTCAACAGCCCCGGCCTCCCACAGCCGTTCCTGCGCGTAGCCGACCGCTTCCGGCGTCATATCATCCAGATTGCACCGCAGCTCAATAATTTCGTCCGTCAATCTGCCGTGTACGGCATCCTCTGTTTTTCCAGCACCAGCAGACGCACAGGCATCATTGACTGGTGCAAAAACATCATTGCTTTGGGCACTTCCATCCATCTTTCTGTTATCATTCACGGTTCGTTTCCCGCCTCTCTGCTTCCTGCAAAGCCTCCCCTGAAGGCTCCATTTCCTGCCGGTTTGCTTCCTTATGCTCCGTTTCCTGATTTTGCGTTTCCGCTTCCGTATGGCCATCCCGCAGGTGATTGATCATACTGGCAAGATATCCGGCTCCAAATCCGTTGTCGATGTTTACTACGCTGACACCGCTTGCACAGGAGTTGAGCATCGCAAGCAGGGCAGACAAGCCGCCGAACGACGCGCCGTATCCGACGCTTGTGGGCACTGCGATTACCGGACAGTCCGCAAGACCGCCGATTACACTGGCAAGCGCCCCTTCCATCCCGGCAATCGCAATAATAACGCGTGCACTCATGATATCTTCCATATGCGCAAGGAGACGGTGAAGCCCGGCAACTCCGGCATCATACAGACGTACCACCTGATTTCCAAGCATCTCTGCTGTCAGCGCCGCTTCCTCCGCGACCGGCATATCGCTGGTTCCTGCTGTCGCAACCACAATGGTTCCGACTCCATCCGGCTTCGGCACGTCTCCGACAATACCGATCCGCCCCATCTTATGGTAGGTCAGCGGCAGATCCGCGCCAACCTCCTTTGCCGCATCCTCCGACATCCTGGTAATCAAAACCGCTGACGCACCTTTTTTCCGCATGGACGCGGCAATCGCATGAATCTGCTCCGGCGTTTTTCCCGCTCCGTAAATAACTTCTGCCGCTCCCTGCCGCAGCGCCCGGTGATGATCGACTTTTGCAAATCCAAGATCCTCAAACGGCTCCATCTTCAGCTGTGTCAGCGCGTCCGCAACGGAAAGCTGCTGTCCTGCTACCTGCTCCAATACCTTCCGAACCCGATCCTGTTCACTCATTGTTTTCTCCTCTCTTAGAGTGTGTTTGATTCTTACATAGAAATCCATCCAAATGCGTTTGCCACAGAGCTGACCAGAATAATAGCGGCAAATACCGGACAAATGTACTGAATCATCACGCAGAAAATCTTTTTGCGCCGGAAGGTACCTCCTTCACAGCACATTTCTGCCTCTATCGCCTGGATTCCTGCTGCCCTGGATACAAACAGACAGATGGCAATCGCTGCAATCGGCATCATCACTGAATTGGTCAGGAAATCAAAGAAATCCAAAAACTGCATTCCCATGATCCTGACAGATGACAGCGGACCGTATCCCAATGATGACAGGCTTCCTAATGCAATCATAATGACTGCAATCAGAACCGTGGACTTTTTCCGGCTCCAGCCAAGCTCATCTTCAAACGTCGATACCGCGCTCTCGGTCAGCGCAATTGAGCTTGTCACTGCCGCAAACAGCACCAGAAGGAAAAATAAAATTCCGGCAGCTGTTCCGAAGCCCATGCTCGCAAACACTTTTGGAATGGTAATAAACATCAGTGCCGGTCCCGCCTGAAGCGCTTTCGGATCTCCTTTGGAAAATGCGAAAACAGCCGGAATGATCATCAGCCCTGCCATAATCGCAATCGCCGTATCAAAAATTTCGACATTTCTGGTCGATCCTTCAATAGACACATCTTTTTTCATATAAGAACCGAATGTAATCAGAATTCCCATGGCAATCGACAACGAATAAAACATCTGTCCCATCGCCGTTACCACTGTCATCCAGGAAAAGTTTTCCGGATTGGGGATCAAAAAATACGCGACTCCCGCCAATGCGCCCTCTCTTGTTACCGAATATGCCGCGATGATCACTGACAGGACAACCAGAACCGGCATCATAATCCTGGATACACGCTCAATTCCATTCCGCACACCGGCAAAAATTATCGCCAGCGTAAACAGCGCAAAAATACAGAAGCATAACTCTGAGGAAGCGCCGTCCGCAATAAACGCAGAAAAATATCCGTCCGCGGCAAGCATTTCTCCGTGTCCCAGCAGATACTCTGCCAGATACTTGATGACCCATCCGCCGATCACGGAATAGTATGGCACAATCAGAATCGGAATAATTGCATTGATCCAGCCGCCTGCTGAGCGCCATCTGGTTTTTCCAAATGCCTCAAAGGCGCCGACCGGACTCTTTTTGGTCATGCGTCCTAACGATGTTTCCGCTACAATCATTGTATAGCCAAATGTCAACGCCAGTAAAATGTAAATCAACAGGAAAATCCCGCCGCCGTACTTTGCCGCCAGATACGGAAATCTCCAGATATTTCCCAGACCGACCGAAGCTCCGGCCGCTGACAGAACAAATCCGAGCTTTCCGGAAAAGCTGCTTCTCTTTTTCTGTTCCTTCATTATAATATTCTCTCCTCTTTTTACGGCACACGCTCTTCTGCCGCATGATCTTTCGCCTGTTTGAATTTTGCGGCACTCTTTTTCCTGCCGCATGATCCTGCTGTCAGTCTGACATTTTTCATGCCGCTGCTGCGCTCAGCTCAGCCCTGTCCATCCTCTATCTCCGCAGACCGTACCGCCCAACGGAATTTGGTGGATCTTGCTCTTGGATTGGAGGCGCACTCCTGCGCAGACGGGCGGATCACATCCTTTGCGATTTCGCTGTACACACCATTCCTGTAATAATACTGGAATGACTTCTTCACCATCCGGTCCTCGCCCGAATGGAACGTCAGAATCGCAGCCTTTCCGCCCGGCTTTAAGATGTGCGGCAGCGCTTCCAGGAAGGAATCCAGTACTTCAAACTCGCTGTTGACATCAATCCGAAGCGCCTGAAAGACCCGCTGGCAGGTTTTCTTCACTGCCTCCTTCGGATCCTCCGGTTTCCGGGCAAGCACTACCCGCTCAATCAGCTCCCTCAGCTCACCGGTTGTTTCTAACGGCTGCTTCCTGCGCTGCGCCGTCATCACTGCCTTCGCAATCTCCGCCGCTAACGGCTCGTCTGAATTTTCCGCCAGCATCCCGGCAAGCTCCTGCTCGTCTACCTCTAACAGACGCTCTGCCGCCGAGATTCCCGCCTGCGGATTCAGGCGCAGATCCAGAGGGCCATCCTCCCGGAAGGAAAAGCCGCGCTTCGGATCATCGATCTGCATCGACGATACGCCAAGGTCGGCAAGAACAAAATCCAGCTTCCCCGCTTTCTCCGCAACCTTCGCGATATCCGCAAAGTTCATCAGACAGACAGTCCATACTGTCTCTCCATAACCCTCCGCCCGAAGCCTGCTTTCTGTTTTTGCCGATTCAATCGGATCGACATCCAGGGAGTACAGATGCCCCTCGCCATTCAGACAATCCAGAAGCTTCTGCGTATGTCCGCCATAGCCAAGCGTTGCGTCAGCACCGATCTGTCCCGGCTGTACGTCCAGAAACTCCAGAATCTCCTGTACACAGATGGGGCGGTGAGTTCCCGCCGGTGTATTTCCCTTCTGAATGATATGAGCCGCCGTATCCTTGTATTTTTCCGGCTGCAGTTCCTTGTACTTTTCTTCAAATTTCCTCGGATACTTTCCTTTATAGCGCACCCTGCGCTTATGCTCGCCTGCCGCAGCAGACTGCTGGTTGTTATTTTTCATCTCTTAGCTTCCTCTTTTCGTTTTGGGCCTTCTTTGCCTTTCATATAACGCCATATACACCGGGTTATTTTCCACTCATCCTCCACCGGATCCATGCGGATTCCAGCACGTCATACACATATTGATTTGGCGTACCGGTTTCAAAATATTTCGTATTATCACCGCCAAGCATTTCTACCGCAAACGCGCCGACCGCTCTCGATCTGGATTCCCCCGCATAGCAGTGAACAAGCAGCGTTTCCACCGACCGATGCTCCTGGATAAACGCAATCACTGCATCTGCCATCTCGTCGGTAAAAAGAACCGCTCCTTCTGTTTCATGGTCGATGTCATCAAATTGCAGCGTGAGTACACCTTTACAGAACTTATTTTCCGTAAACGCAACGCCAAATCCATCCATATGCGTATCCTGAATTGAAATAACCGCATAGGTATCGCGCCGCTCTGCCAGTTCTTCTTCACCCGCCGGATAATAATGCTTCATAACAAAATCAAACGCCCCATGAATGGAGCGTACCAATACCCGTTTCATAATATTCCCCCTTCACATGCTCTCGGAATTCTGTTACGCCTGATATTGCGAAAGCACTTTTTACTGTCATGCAAAATCTTTTTGCAATACCCTGTGCATAGTTTAACCGAGACGGATTCATCTGGCAATACCCTGAATGGAAAAATCAGAAAGGAAAACAAACTTTCCTTTCCTATTCTGACAAAAAAGACCAAGTAACTTTCTCTACTCAGTCTATTAACAGCAACAATATTTAATTATTTTCCTGTAGGGAACAGCAACGAAGCTGCCAAAACTTGTGAAGCTCTGCGGCAAGTACTGCCCAGTACTTAGTGGCGAAACGCCGCTGACTGGGCAATGCTTGCACCCTTGACGAAAGAACTACATCAAAAAGCATAGTTATAATTTTGCACAAACAAGATCATATAACGCTCTCATCAGTTCCTTCCCTTTACGACATTCTGCAACAAGTGATACAACTGCATTCTTTTCTGGAAGAACCATTGTAATCTGAGAGTATTTTCCATCAGCCCTAAAGGAATTTTGTTCACCTTTCCAAAAAAGGTAACCATAATCATCTGTATCAGATGCCTTTGTGCTTTCTTCTATCCATTTTTCAGACAAAATCTGCTTTCCATTCCATTTGCCCCTGTTAAGGTAAAACAATCCAAATTTATGAAGTTCAGAAAGCGTAAGAAATAACCCACCTGCGCCAAAGCTGTTTCCTAGAGGGTCTGTCTCCCATGTAGGACGCTTTATCCCAAGATGTGTAAAAAGTCTTGGGGTAAGATATGAAACCAAGTCACATCCTGAACGTCTTTGTACAAGAATCCCTGCAAGATATGGTCCAACATTGTTATATACAAAATGCGTACCCGGTTTATATTTAAATGGAATAGCCAAAGACATTTTTACCCAATCATCCTCTTTGTATAATGGGCGTTGCGCTCCCATAAGATTACCCTGTTCCTGTCCCAAACACATTGTAAGCAAATCTCGAACGGTTGCCATTCGCAGATTTTCATCGATTACATTTGGTAAATCTCCTGAAAAAGCGTCTATCAATTTTTCATCAAGGGATATTAGTCCTTCTTGAACAGCAAACCCGACTGCGCAAGAGGTAAAACTCTTCGTTGCTGAATAAATATTTCTGCGGCACTCTTCTTCGCTATACCATTCAGCTATAAGTTCACTATCTTTTGTAATCTTTATGCCAAGAACATTAAGTCTTTTCGCTGCTTCCACAAAATCAGATATATCCATAATATGCACCTCGTCAGTTCCTTTCCTATACGCTGCCATACTCTACTTTCTATTAGAGAGGAAGCGCGGAAAAAAGTCTGTAAATAGGATTCTTCTATTGATAAGGAAGGACAAAAAGCTCTTTGACTGATCTTTTTGCCCTTCCTTTATAATAACAGTGAAAAAACGGTATGTCAAGAACAGGCGAAAAAGCGCCGTTACTGTTCACGCTGCGCTCAAACAGTAACGGATTTTGCCGATGCTTCGCATGCAGAATCGGCAAAATCCCACAACCGCTACGTTATCTTACGGAATTTTCAGTTCAGAAAATTCCTACCGTGAACTGTAACAAAACGCCTGCTATTCCGCTCCTTTCAGAATTTTCCGCTTCGGCCGGAACCTCCGCCTCCGGATTCGCTGGTGCTGCTACTGCTGCTTGATGAGCTGCGTTCGATCTTCCGTCTGGACGTCGTCTTGTGGGTAAAATGATCTGATTGCTCCGTAAGCTGAAGCTCCACGGAGACGTAGGCGTTAGCGGTTGCTTTTTTAGACACATTGCCCATTTTTTCCCATATTACAGCTACGATCACCGTTGCCGTCAGTAGGGAAAGGCCAATTATGATAAGTATCGGAAAAAATAAGCTCGCCCGGACCGGCTTTCCGGCTGCTGCCTTTTCGAGATAGACTCTGCATCCTTTGATGTAATCTGCAAAGCCGCCGTACCAGTCATTATCACCAAAGTTATCCAAAAAGACCTTTTCCAGTTGCTGCTGGCCATAGCTGTCGAACGCATACTCGCAGCGTGAGCCGTAACAGAACATTGCCCAGTCACGGTCCTTCATGCTGAGCAGGAGCATGATCCCATTGCGGTTCGGCCCTTCGCCCATGGTATATTGATGGTAGATGGTGTAGGTTGCCTTATAGAC
>CAJMMH010000095.1 GCA_905214365.1 uncultured bacterium | reverse complement strand
CCCTTGAAAATTCGTGTTTGGGACTGCCGGAAACGGCAGTCCTTTTTCTGTGCGCAAAAACCGGAATATATTTCTTTTCTCTTCAATAGTCTGTAGCAAAGCAGTATTACAAGGTGTTCCATGAGAGACTATATTGAAGAACGGGTTATTATTATTGCCGATTACATAATCAGCTGCAGCGCCACAGTCCGCCAGGCGGCCGGCCAGTTCGGCGTCAGCAAATCGACTGTCCATAAGGATATCACCCAGCGGCTTCCACGGATCAATCCGGCTCTTGCAAGAAAAGCGCGGATGATTCTCGATGTCAATAAATCCGAACGTCATATCCGCGGCGGACTTGCCACCAGACAGAAATACCTGTTGGAGCGGGAAGAAAAACAGCACAGGGCAGCAAACTGAATGTCTGCTGCCCCATCCATGCAGATCAGACGCCCCGGAGCATACCGGCGAATACTTGTCCGGAAATACTCTGTCCGCGCCTGATCATCATCCGTCATTACTCCTTCAGCGATCCGATCATCATTCCGCTCTCAAAATGCTTTTGCAGGAACGGATAAATGCAGAGGAACGGGACGGTTGATACGATAATCATTGCCGCCTTTACTGTCTCCTTCAGGGTATCATATCCCGCATAAGACTGCACAGCCTTCAGCAGCACCTGCGAATCGTCCTTCAGCATATTGCGGAGTACCAGCTGCAGTGGAAACTTTGTGTTATCCTTCAGGAAAATAAATGCGTTGAACCAGCTGTTCCAGTGGCCGACCGCGTAATACAGAACCATAACCATCATCGCGGGCTTGCAAAGCGGGACATAAATCTTAAACAGAATTGTAAAATGACCGCCTCCGTCGATCATTACTGATTCCTGCAGACTCTTTGGAATCGTACTGAAATAAGAGCGCAGAAGAATCAGATTGTAAGTGCTGACTGCCGCAGGGAGAATAACTGCCCAGATGTTATCATACAGTCCCATGTTCCGCACAGTCAGATAAAATGGAACCAGACCGCCGGAAAAATACATGGTGATCAGAATAAACATCATAATCGGCTTATAAAACATCACATCATGCTGACACAGGAAGTACGCGCCGAATGATGTCAGCACCAGGTTGATTGCCAGACCGACAACCATAATAAACAGCGTATTGGCAAATCCGGTCCAGATCTGCGGTGTGCTGAAAACAACCTGATATGCGATTGTGGTAAATCCGATCGGCTTTGCCAGAAGTCCGCGATGCTTAACAATCTGAACCGGATCACTGAGCGACATAAAAATTTCATAGATAAACGGATATACCATAATCACCGTCAGAACAATCAGAATCACTGCAAGAATAATATCAGGCAGCCACGCGCTGAACTGTCTGCTCTGTACGCTTCTGTCCGTTTCTTTTTTGGATTTCATACGTTTTTCCCCCTTTAGAACAGACTTGTTTCCGATGCCTTGGAACTGACCTTATTGGTCACAATTACAAGTGCAAAGTTAATGACGGAATTAAACAGATTCACAGCAGTTGAATAGCTCCAGTCCGAATCCTGAAGTCCTTTCCGGTATACATAGCTGGAAATTACATCCGCAGTCTCATAAATAGACGGGTTATACAGAAGAATGATTTTTTCATAGCCGACGCTCATCATTTTTCCAACCTGCATGATGAACAGAATAATAATCGTCGGTTTGATGCTCGGCAGAGTAACATGCAGAATCCGCTTCCAACGTCCCGCTCCGTCAATTTCCGCCGCCTCATACAGCTGTGTATCTACGCCAGCGATTGCCGCAATGTAAATAATACTGCTCCAGCCTACCGACTGCCAGATACCGCTGACAATATAAATCGTCCGGAACGCTCCTGGAATCTGCAGCCAGGACTTTACCGGCACACCTGCAAGGGACAGCACACTATTGAACAGACCATCACTTAAACAGAACTGGCGCAGCATACCACAGACAACAACGGTCGATACAAAATGCGGAAAATAGCTGATCGTCTGAGCCACACGGCCGACCTTGCGGAACCGGCATTCATTCAGGATCAAAGCCAGAATAATCGGCGCCGGAAAACTGAAAATCAAATTGTATAAACTGATCAGAATCGTATTGCGGATCAATCTCCAGAAAAACGGATTCCGGAAAAATGCTTCCAAATGCTTTAGTCCGACCCATTCACTTCCGAAAATGCCTTTGGACGGCTTGTAGTTTTCAAATGCCATGATGATGCCGCCCATCGGAACATAGCAGAAAATCAAATAAAACAGCAGAACCGGCAGAATCATCACATACAGCCATTTATTTCTTGCCCAGTCCCTCTTCACTCTGGCCCCCCAGGGCTTTTTCCCCTCGCTCATATTCTCTCTCCTCTGCTTCGCGTGTTTGAAAATACAGTCCGGAGGTTTCCCTCCGGACTGCGTTTCTTTTCAGTCACTTTCTTTTCCCGCGTCAACGGCTTGCATATCTCTCATAAGCGGACTGCCTTGCAGCGAGAACCTCTTCAATTCCCATCGACTTAATGGTGTCAATGAAGCTGTCCCAGTTGGAAAGATCTTCCGTTCCGATCATAAACTTGGTAATCATTTCACGGCAATAGGTATCAATATCATTCCAGTATTCCGTAACAACACTCTGCTCATCTTCACTCAGAATCAGCGTCGGATATGCATGTTCACCCATATTGGCTCTCCACGCGCTCAGAATTTCCTTGGATGTTTCCGGATACTGAACATTCGCGTCAACCGTTACATGCGGCCAGTTGCGATACTGCGCAACATAGCTTCGCGCAGAAGTCGGATTCGGGGTCTCTTCATTATTCATAATCAGATCTGTGAACTGCGGCTTTCCGTCAACCATTTCGTAGGTTACGCCCTCGATACCGTAATTAATCAGCATAGAACCCTCTTCACTGTAGAAATAGTCGAGCCATCTTGCCGCTGCTTCTACATTCTTGCACTGCGTGCTGATTCCAAAGCCAAATCCGCCGTCATACATAGCTGTATACTGTGAAAACTGCGGTTCTGCATCGTCAGACTCAGCTAATGAATGCATTCCGGTTACCGCATAATCGGTTCCCTCGTTCGCCGCCTGGCAGTTTTCTACATTTCCAATCTGCTGAACCGCAATACCAGCCTCGCCATTTGAGAATTTCGCCTGTACTGTTGCCTTATCAACCGATGCAACGTCTACATCGATCAGCCCTTCAGAATACCACTTTGCCATTTCCGTGATGAATTCTTTATAATTCTCAGTCAACGGCCCAAACTGAACTTTGTCTTCATCATCAATATAGAACGGATATGCTGTGTTCCATGCAGAACTGATGCTGCTTGCCGCATACTCCAGGAACAGCCAGCGGTTTTCAAATGTAAGCGGTGCGTTTGCTCCGCATTCGTTTTTGAATGCCTCCAGAACATCGTGCATCTCCTGATAGGTCTTCGGAACCTCCATTCCTACCTGATCCAGCCAGTCCTGACGGACAACCAGTCCGGTCTGTACTAACTGCTCTTCCTGCTTGATGTACGGAGCCGCATAGATCTTTCCGTCCTCAGTCGTGATCATCTTTTCAATATCCGGATTTTCTTCCAGATACTTTGTCAGGTTCGGCATGTATTCGCTGACATCGCGCAAATCAATGATATAATCCTCATCAAATGCCGCCTCCGGCCCGCCCGGATAAATCAGCCAGTTGATGTACATAATATCCGGATACTCGCCGGACGCCAGCATCAGAAGGAACTCTTCTGACGTCTGCTGCGCCGCCGGGCTTCCGCCGACGTCTTCCAGCGTAACTCCTGTTGCCTTTTTCAGGTTCTCCATAAATAAGATATCCTTGCACCACTCCGGTGCGCTGGAATTATCGTACAGGTTGGAGCCATCCGACGTATAGTTAATGGTAAGCGTCGTATCCTCCATCGGATAGGTAAACCCGTCGCTCTGCTCCGCCATCGCCGATGCGGATGCTCCGATCACCATTGCGGACGCCAGTACCAGCGCTGATGCCTGTCTCATTTTTCTCATCATTCATTTCCTCCCGTTTCTGCCTCCGACTTTCTTTTCCCTTGCTTCTCTGGCAAGAGTGCCGGATGAGCCTTTGTTTATTTTTCACAATTCTCCAGATATTTTTTTCATCCGGTTCGCGGTATTCCTATCATACGAGAGGATTTCTATTTTTTCAATCGCCAATTCCCGTTCAAATATTCAAAATCAGTAGTTTTTCATCTTTATTTTTTGTCATTAATATCCAAATCCGATTCTTCTGCCAGTTCTGTATCCCGGTTTGCTGCTTCAGCCACCGTCATTTCCCGATATTTTCCCGGCGTCATCCCGGTGTATTTCTTAAACAGCCGGATAAATGTATTGGGGTTGACACAGCCGACTGCCGCTCCGATTTCTGAAATTCCACATTTTCCATCAGACGCTTCTATCATCAATTTCGCTTTCTGAATGCGTCTTCGGTTGATATAATTGAGCATTCCTTCTCCAAACGCATTCCGGAATACCTTTGAGACATAGGAAACGGATCGGTTCATCGCTTCTGCAACCTGCTCCACAGATAAATCCGGATCCGAAAGCTGTCCGTCAATAAACTGAATCATCGCGTCAGCCAGCGGATCTCTCTTTTCTGCAGACACAGACTCGCCAAACGAGGCAAGCGTACTGTCCGTAATTGCAACCAGATTTGCCCGCAGCTCCTCCATCGACCGCATCTGGCTGGCTGCCAGCCGCTCCGTTGGAAGTCCTTCTGAAAAGAAATCCGGCTGAATCGACAGAATCACTTTAAACAGTGTATTCAGATGGACAATCAAATAAAACCGGGCAGATTTCAGACTGACAAAGCGTCCCGACATGTTTTCGTCCCAGACAGAAAGCATCTGTTCCCGGACACGCTCCTGCTGTCCGCTCTTTAAGCATTCCTCCAATACCTGTTCACTGATGAAATGGTATTTCCTCTCTCCCACTTCCTTACGCACCTCTGAATATGTCATCAGCGCGCAGGACGAGGCATATTCCATATACTGCATCGTACAGGACGCTTCCTCATATGCCTGTTCAATATTCTGACTTGCCGTAAACAATCCGCTCGCCGCCATCAGCCACTCCTGCTCTGGATCAACCTCCATGCGGTAGCGATTCAAAAGTGCCCTCTGTTCCTCCTCCGTTCCATCAAACTGAACAATCGAAACCAGCGTATGGTTCATCACAATGGTATACCCTTTCAGAATATCTCCGGTTCTTCTTCCGATCCGCAGTATCCGGTTCTGCTCGGCGGTCGGGAGATTGTACTTTCCAAGCGTATTCTCTGCCGCCGGCTTTATAATCAGAATAAAGCATGGCTGAAGAACCCAGCTCAGATGAAGATTTTCAAAAATTTCCTCCGCAATATCCGTCCGCTGCAGATTTCCCGCCAGAAGACGACAGACATACGACGCGCGGATTGACTCCATCTGACGCTCTAACTGCTTTTCCTCTTCCCGCTGATTTTCCACAATTTCATCAAAACAGGAACGGATATACAAATATTCCGAGCCGTTTGTTACTTCCTTTCCTCTGGTCTGGCGAACATACTCCAGCAGATCAAACAATGGATTATAATTCCGTTTCAGACAGTACAGGGAAATCGCCGCAAATCCAATCAGCGCCGCCGTCAGAATCCCTGCCATCAGCAGCACCAGCCGGTACGCATCACGGTTCAAGACCGCATTGGGAATAAACGCTTCATAATACCATCCGTTCACAGAAGACACCCGGAACAGCCGCTTTCCGGATGCTGATGCACTGGCATTGCCGGATTGAATCACCGGATTCCCGTCCTGATTATAAACAGTCAGAAACATCCCATTTCCGCTGCTGAATTCATCAACAATCTCCTGAATCGAGCTGACACTGATGCTGAATACCGCGTTGGAATAGCCGCTTCCGCCCTTCTTCAGCACAGCAATCACCGGAACCGTCCGGATATAAAGAATCATGCTGTATGAGTCTCCTTTTTTCAGGAAGATATAATCCTCGCTGTGTGTTTCCTCCATCAGCGCTTTCCATGCTTCCCGGCTGAGATCTGTTCCCTTCAGATTAATTTCATAATAAATATCCGCAGAGCAGGCTGTTGTCGTACTAATCACGCTGTCCGACTGCGGTAAATACAGCAGAATATCCTGAATATAGGGGTTCTGGAACCGATAGCTTTCCAGCGCCTCGCGAATTTGCATATTGGTATATGCGCCTTTTCCATTCTGTGTAAACTGATTTTTATTTTTCCAGATCACCTTATCATCAATCAACAGCGCGGAAGAAATCTGCTCCACGGTCGTCAGCTTATCGTCAATCGCTTTCACCAGTACCTCCAGCGTATTTTCGCTGATTGAATAGCTCTGCCTGAGCACAAACCGCTGCGCAATCCGCATCATTCCAATCCACATCAGTATCATCACAAGAAGAAGCACAACATATGAGGTCAGCCAGGTATATACGACCTTATGCCCCCGCTTTGCTTCCAATTTTTTGATTCTCTTTTTCCCCATAGTTTCCCCCGGATGTTTCGCATTGTTCCGCAGTTTTTTCTGTTGTTTTCCACAATTATCCAACTTATTTTTCTGCATTTCTATGCTATTTTCTACACAACATACACAATACCATCTTCCGCGGTATCCGTCAAGTATCTGATTGGATGTCTGCATTTGGATTACCGGAGAAACTCCAACGTACTCAACTGGGTCTATTCGACCCGTAACAAAACAGGACGCAGCGACTGATGATGGCCGCTGCGTCCCGCATTTTTTGCATTTTATTTCATTTTCAAATACACTCTAATAGTCAAGTGTAAAGTAGACACTGCTTATTTTTTCTTCTGATCAAACATTTCGTAATACTGAACCTCTTCATATGTATCCAGTACTTCCTGCTGCTCTGCTGTCATTTCATCGTAGGAGCGGCAGGTTCCATCCGTATCAAACCAGCCGACGGTATTCATAATTGGGATGGTCTTGTGGGCGTTCTCTAACCAGGTACGGTACTCATCCAGCGGAAGTCCGGCTGCCTTCAGCAAAAGATTTCCCAGATAGTTGGAACTGATTCGTACATCCTGTTCCTCTTCAATATCAAAATTTGCCCAGATAAAGAACGGCGTCATCTGGCGCTTCTGCTGCTGTTCCAGTGTCTGATTCTCGATATCCAGCCCGTTTTCCTTATAAACAGGCTTGATGACATAATCGTTCGGCTGATGATCGCCAAAGAAGCAGATGATTGTCTTTTCATCCGTTGCCTTCAGCTTCTCGATCAGGCTCTCTACCGCTTTATCGGTCTCATACATCAGAGAAAGATAATTGTTCAGATATTTGTTGGAGCGGGTATTTTTCATCTCTGCTTCAATTAACGGAGTAAAGTTATCGTAGGTTCCGCCGTACGCGCTGTGGTTCTGCATTGTAACATTATGGATAAATACCGGACCGTCTGTTTTGTTAATCAGATTGGTCAGATTCATAAAGTCACTATTGTCACTGACATAGTTACGCAGCTTGGTGCGGTATGTAATATCATTCTGAAACAGCATCTGGTCAAACTGCATCAGCGGATAAACCTTATTTCGGTTCCATCCGGCCGCGCGGTACGGATGCATAGCGATGGTCGTATATCCAAGATCATTCATATCCGCTACCATGGAGTTCAGATTGCTGTGAATATACTGCTGATACGGAACTGAACCGATCGGGAAGAACTTCATGCTGTTTCCGGTCAGGAACTCAAACTCCGAATTTGCCGTGTTGCCGCCAAGAACTGAAACGTACACATAACCGCTGATGGTATCTTCCGCTCCATCCTGCAGGCTGTGGATAAACGGCATATAGTCCTGGTTCGTGTCAAAATTTCCGAGCACTGCCGGATCGCTGAATGTTTCATCCATGATGACGATTACATTTGGCATGTCATCTGTGGTCTCTGTTTCCGATCCTGTTGTACCTGTAGTTCCTGCCGTTCCGGTATTGCCATTGTTCCCGTCCTGAGTCGCTAAAAGCTCTTCAACCAGCTGCCGGTCATAGCCGTCCGGCGCGGAAATATTCAGATAACGGAGATTCATCGTAAACGCCAGAAGGAAACCATCCTTCTTATACGTATTTTTTGCCACCCATAAGCCGTCATCCAGTCCCTCACGATCCGGCGTTTCCGGATTAAGCAGATAACCAATTAAGAACCCTCCCACTGCTGCCGTTCCTGCCGCAGCAATGGCCCGGAGCACCGGAAGCTTCACACGGATACCGATCCGCAGAGAAATCAGAATCACCGTCAGAAACCACGCGCTGACGATTGCAAATTTGTTATCAAAGGAAAATGCCTGATTTCCCGCTACGCTCATCGCAGTTCCGAGTGAAAGAAAATCCCACGGAACAATCGGGGACGAACGGAACATCAGGACAAAGTAGTTTGCGATTCCGCAGGCCATCAGCACCGCGGTTACAATTGTACATGTCAGCCACAACCGTCCGGTTGCGAAAAAGACAAGCGCATAAATCAAATAGTACATCATCAGATTCAGGCGAATTGCATTGCCTTCAAACGATGTCAGCTCATGCGTGTAGCTTTCCAGCAGGAAAAATGCCGCAACCGGAATCGCCAGTCCAACCAGGAATCTCAGAACACGGTGAACCGGCGCGTCAGTCGCGTAGACTCCGACTCCAACCAGACCCGCTGCCAGAATCCACAGCATTGTAATCAGAGACCAGCCGTTAAAAATACCGGCCGCAATCGCAAGCCCGACATAACCCGCAGCATAGGCACCGCTGACAATCCGCACCTTCTTTCCGGTGCGGAGCGATACTGCTGATTTCCAGTTTCCGCAGCTTTCCCGCAAATTAATATGTACCATACTTCTTACTTCCCTTTCTGCAGCCCGAAAGCCTGTCCAAATTATGCGATCCACATTGCCTGCCGCATACCACACGCTTTGCCGCGCTGCCATAACACAAATCCTTCTGTCCGGATACACGACTGCTGTCCCCCGCTACGCGGAGTTCATTTTACCAGACAGCCTCAATCCCGGACACGCTCTAGAGCGTGTTTGAAAAATCATTCCCGCAATCTGCACGTCCCAATTTGCGATATCTTTTGCCCAAATTCGGTTGTCGTAGCC
>CAJMMH010000094.1 GCA_905214365.1 uncultured bacterium | reverse complement strand
TTCGCAGTACCACTCACAGCCGCTCCACTCTGGCAGCACATCTGTAAAAAACTTCCTTGCCAAAGCAAAGGATTCCCTGCAGGCATCGGGCGAAAGATCAGCGTCTGACGGAATGTGCATGCTGATTGCCGGCTTCCCTTTATACGCACTGAGCTCATATTCCAGCTCACCGATCCGGAACAGGCGGCAGCCAATCTGACGCGGCGTCCACCAGGCACGATCAAACGCGTATGTCCCGGTCTTTTCCCGGCATTCACTGATAAAGCGGGAAAAGCATTTCATTGTTGCGAAATAGATTTCATCCGAAACTCTGTTTTTCTGATACCAGCAGTACGCGTCCAGCGCGCACCAAAGCATGCAGGTCAGCATCTTTTCCTGCCGCGGATCCTCGCCGAGAACCTGCTTCAGTTCCTCTCGCGCTGACTTTTCTGTGTCCTCCTGCTTCAGCTGCTCCAACAGCTCTGCGTATTGCTCCCGCGCATGGCTGGCCGCAAATGCCAGCACAGCGGTCCGCATCTCGTCCTGCAGGCCAATTCCAACGCATAAATCATTCAGTTCCATTTTTTCTCCTTCCTTTGCACTGTACGACCGACATACTTTGCAGCATTTCCTATAAAATGAAAAAGGAGCCATCCATACGGACAACTCCTCCCTTCTTCGTTCATATGCTTTATCCGGCCGTACCGGCAGGCAATTACAGTACCTTTGATAAAAAGTCTCTTGCGCGCTGCGTCTTCGGTGCCGCAAAAAATTCCTTCGGGTCTCCGCTTTCAAGGATCTGGCCGTCATCCATAAATACAATCCGGTTGGCAACCTCTCTTGCAAATCCCATCTCATGGGTAACAACGATCATTGTCATCCCTTCTGCGGCAACACTGCGCATCAGGTCAAGAACTTCTCCAACCATCTCCGGATCAAGCGCGCTGGTCGGCTCATCAAACAGAATTACATCCGGGTTCATTGCCAGAGCGCGCACGATTGCGACACGCTGCTTCTGACCGCCGGAAAGCGTTGCCGGATAAACATCCGCTTTATCCTCCAGGCCGATCCGCCGCAGCAGATCCATCGCTTCCTTTCTGACCGTCTCGATGATCTGTTTCCTGGACTCTCCGGTTTTATTCTTTTTCGCGTCCTTGCAGCGGACGTATACCGGAGCCAGCATGATATTTTCCAGCACAGTCTTATTATTGAACAAATTGAAATGCTGGAATACCATACCGATATGGCGTCTGTGAACGTTGATATCCACGCTCATATCCGCGATATCGACACCATTGAAAATGATCTTTCCGGCGGTCGGATCCTCCATGCAGTTCAGACAGCGCAGAAACGTACTCTTTCCGGAACCGGACGGACCGATGATTGCGACAATATCGCCCTTCTCTACTTTGAAATCAATTCCTTTGAGGACTTCCAGTTTTCCAAAGTTTTTTTTCAGATTAATTACGTCGATCACTCTTCTTCAGGCTCCTTTCCATCAGTTTGATTCCAAGGCTGATCAGCAGTACAATCACAATGTAGATGATTGCCATTACCAGATACGGAACCATAAACTCATAGCTGTTGCTTCCGATGTAGTTGAACGCAACATACAGATCAGCCGCTCCGACAAAGCTGACAACAGAGGTCTCTTTAATCAAGGCAATAAACTCATTGCCGAGCGTCGGAAGAATATTCTTGACTGCCTGCGGAATGACAATCTTAACCATGGTTGTCGAAAAGCTCAGCCCAACAGCTCTTCCGGCTTCCATCTGTCCCGGATCCACAGACTGAATGCCGGCTCTCATAATCTCTGAGATATAAGCACCGCTGTTCAGCCCGAATACCAGCATGGAAACCTGTACGCCGGTCATCCGCACGCCAATTAACGGCAGTAAAACATAGTAGCAGACCAGCAGCTGGACAACCATCGGCGTTCCGCGGAACAATCCAACGTAGAAGCTGCAGATGCCATTGAGAACCCGCGGAAGTCTCTTATACTTCGGAACCACCCGTACGGACGCAATCAGCGTACCGATCAGGATACCGACAAGCAGGCCGACAACCGCAATCCAGAGCGTATTCTGCAGACCCTGCAGGACTCTGACATATCCGCGCTGATCAATGAATATTTCAAGAAAGCGCTCTATCTTTTTTCCAAAATCACCCATTCTGTTACCCCACTAAACGAAAAAATGGAGCGTGCCTGAAACGTGTTTCAAAAAACGGTTTCAAACACGCTCCCAGCCTACAGCGGAAAAGAACCTCTGCTGTAAAACCGCACGCTCCAGATACTTGCCGACTATCCGATTACAGGCTGTTCAGCGCGGCAGTGATGCTGTCTGCCGGAGCCGCATCAATGATAACATAATCAATGTTGCCGTTGATCAGATCCTGAACTGCCAGAGAACCATTCTTGTAACCGGTGCAGGTAGCTTCAAAGCCTTCAAATCCCCATTCCTCATCGCCTTCTACATAGAACTGACCGGTGGTTCCGTTCTGAACGCCAATGATTGTCTTGCTGTCGAAGGTATTCAGAATCTCAACAACATCATCTACGGTCTTGCAGTCGTCAAAAGTCTTATCATCAGCCTTTACAATCAGCTTCTGCGCTGCGTTGTAATAAGACTCAGTAAAGTCAACCTGCTCTTTTCTGGACTCGTTGATAGTCAGACCTGCCATTGCAATATCACACTTCTGCTGACCAACAGACAGGCATACCGCATCGAAATCCATGTTCTGGACTACCAGCTCCTTGCCGAGATAATCAGCAAGCTGGGCCGCGATCTCCATATCAATTCCGTAGTAATCCTCACCCTTCGTGTACTCAAACGGCTCAAACGCAGCATTGGTTGCTACAATCAGCTGATCCTTGGAACTGTCCAGCTCTGCGGACTTTACTGCAACCGGATCACCGTTTCCAAAGTAATGATTGCAGATCTCATCAAAGGTGCCATCCTTCATAATCTGAGCGATAAATTCATTGGTCTTCTCAAGAAGCTCCGGCTGAGTCTTGTCAACGCCGAACGCATACTGCTCATCGGTCAGCGCAATATCAATTACCTTAACCTTTGCATCAGCAGCAACAGTTGCCTTCTCAGTCTCTGCCTCCGTCGTATCAGCCTCTTCTGCAGTGGTATCTTCCTCTGCTGCAGTCTTCTCTGCTGCGGTTGTACCCTCTGCCTCAGTCGTCACCTCTTCGGTTGTCTCTTCTGCAGTCGTGGTTTCCTCAGCAGTTGTCTCTGCTGCAGTGCTTTCTGCCTCTGCGGTTGTCTCTGCTGCAGTACTTTCTGCCCCTGCGGTTGTCTCTGCCGCTGTGGTCTTTGCCTCTGCGGTTGTCTCTGCTGCGGTACTCTCAGTCTTTGCAGCTGCCGTCGTTTCCTTATTTCCTGCGCTTCCGCAGCCTGCAAGCATCATTGCCGCCATGGATACACTTACAACTGACGCTACTAATTTTCTCATAATCATTTCCTCCTTGCCCTTTTTCTGTCAAAAAAGTCCTGCCTTTTCTGACACAGGAAACTGCCTGCCCGCCGCTGCCGCATAGCAGTCAAAACGGTAAAGCTTCCCTGATTCGTTAAAAGCAATTCTTATAGTATATTTTTTTGATTCCGGTGTCAATAGCTTCTGCCGCAGATTCCGGAAAAAAATTATTTTTTATGCATATTACCGTGCATATATTGCTTTTTAATGAATACTGCAACAACGCTTCTGTTTCCTGTTTCTATTTTTAACCTTGCCTGTATCGGATCGTGCCTGTGCTCGCATTTCGGCAATTTTCTATGTTTTTCCTGGATTTCCCCCCGATATTTTCCTGTTTCATCCGTAGACAATTATTGATTCCTGTTATATAATAAACGGGATGTCCGTGGATTTTGATTTTCCCGTCAGAGTTTCCGGTTCATCCGACCGGTTTCAAATCCGGCATAATTATGAAACAAAGGAAAAGGGGTTGTGTTACAAATGATTCTGATTCATAACGGTGAAAAACAAGAGCATTCCGAATATCTTGCCTGTGAACACTATCACATCTTTGCGCTGCTGATGCTCAGTTCCGGTATGATGGGGGCCTACACCTACAACATCCGCGGAGGAGTTTTCTGCAATGCGCAGACCGCTAACTACGTCATGATGTCCATTGCTTTTGGTCAGGGAAACTGGAAACATGGTCTGTATTATCTGATTCCAATCGCTGCTTATCTTCTCGGAGCTTTTATTTCTGAAGCAGTTCCGACACCAATTAAAAAGATTGGTCTTCTCCGCTGGGATACCTGGCTGGTTGCTCTTGAAGCGCTTACGCTTTTCCTGATCGGTTTTGTTCCGCTTTCTGTTCCGGATCAATTTGTTCAGGTTGCAATCAACTTCCTTGCCTCTATGCAGTATAATACCTTCCGTCAGGCAGAAGGTATTACTATGTCCACTACCTTCTGTTCCAATCATACCCGTCAGGTCGGAATTGCGTTTGCCAAGCTGATCCGCAAGCATGATCTTCCGGCATTCTTCCGCGGCATGGAACATCTCGGCATGATTATCAGCTTTTTTGCCGGTGGTCTGATTCTTACGGTTGTCTGCCATTTTATTCCGGAAAAGTCAATCTGGCTTTGCCTGATCCCGCTGATCCTGATTCTGATCGAGTTGATTCACGCGGATCTGACTCTGGAGCATGACTTACTTTTCCGTAAGCCGTCCGGTCACTAAATGGCATATCGCTATATATAAACTTTCATAAATAAGTTTCAGAATCCCGATATACAGTCTCCTGTTTTCAGGCTGACCGTATACCGGGATTTTTACGTTCAGAAAAAGAATTATCTTACAGAATTTTCAGTTCAGAAAATTTCTGCCATGAACTGTAAGCAAAAGAAGCTATATCAAAATCGCCGGAAACATGGTATGATAACAGAAGCGCATGCGTCGCTGTCTGGGCGCAGCGTAAAGAGGAACGTACAACATGAGGGGGATTTTATGCACACAAAAGAAACTTTAAAGCAGCAACTTGCTGCGATGGGACTGACCGGACAAGAAACGATCCTGATCCATTCGTCCATGAAAGCAATCGGAGAAACGAACGGCGGCGCGGAAACTGTGCTGGATGCGTGGATGGAATTTTTTCAGGACGGACTTCTGCTTCTGCCGACCCATACCTGGAAAACAGTGAACGCAGAACATCCTGTGTTTGACGTACAAAAGGAACCGGCCTGCGTCGGCATCCTGCCGAACCTGTTTCTAAAACGTCAGGGCGTTATCCGCTCCATGCACCCAACGCACAGTATGACAGGCTTCGGCCGAAACGCTGCTTCTTATCTTGCCGGAGAGGAAAAACGGAACACGCCCTGCACGCCCGGCGGCTGCTATGACCGCCTGAAGGATGTCGGAGGCAAAATCCTGTTAATCGGCGTCGGTCATGAGCGGAATACTTATATTCACAGCGTGGAGGAAGTACTGAACGTGCCGAACCGCCTGTCCGCCGCTCCGACTGCCATGCAGATTGTTCAGCAGGGAAAAGAACCGCTTACCGTCTATATGCGCAAGCACTACAATCCGCAACAGCCGCACATTTCCGAGGATTTTGTCAAGCTGACCCGCGCCTTTGAGGAATGCGGCGCCGCGACCCATACCGTTTTCGGCTCCGCAGACTGCATCCTCTGCGACGCAAAACGGATCTTTGAAGTAACCCGCCATGTCCTTGCTCCCGATCCGGAGTGCCTGGTCACCGGCGGCGAAATCCCACAGGAACGCTGGGCAGCGCTCCTGCAGCAATAAACTTAATAATGTACTCAAGGAGGTTTTTATGAAAACAATTCGTATTTCTGTCTGGAAGGACAACGAATATACCTGGCCGCAGGCCTATGGATTTATTCCGTTTTTAACCGGCTATTTTCATGAGGAAGAAAGCGCTTCCGCCCGCCCGTGCGTGCTTGTCGTTCCGGGCGGCGGCTACTACATTGCTTCCCCGACGGAGGCTTCAATTGTCGCACTTGATTTTTACGGACGCGGCTACAATACCTTTGTGCTGACCTATACCACCAACATTCTCAGCACCACTCCGCTCGGCCATCAGCCGATGCAGGATCTCGCGCGGGCAGTCCGGATTGTCCGCAGCCGCAGCAGCGAATTTGGCATCCATCCGGATCAGATCGTAACCTGCGGCTTTTCCGCGGGCGGGCACCTGACTGCCAGCGAAGGTGTGCATTTTGCAGACATAAAAGACCCTGATCCGCAATACCAGAGCGTTTCCGCGCGTCCTGACGCAATGCTTCTGTGCTATCCGGTCATCACGTCCGGCATGTACACCCATTCCGGCTCCATGACGAATCTGCTCGGTCCCGATCCTGCCCCGGATGAACTGGAATATATGTCTCTTGAAAAGCAGGTAACAGAGAACACGCCTCAGTCTTTCCTATGGCAGACTGCCACCGACGAATGCGTTCCGGTTGAAAACAGTTATCTGTTTGCCGCTGCCTGCAAGGAACACCATGTTCCGTTCGCTCATCATGTCTTCTCGCAGGGCGCGCACGGCCTCTCTGTCGCTACACAGGCATGGGCCGACGGCGAATACGGCGAGCTCTACACACTGGAGCCGTTCGAAAAGACCATTGCCGCGCTGAAAAATGGAACTGCCGGTGTGACCGTAACGGAGCAGAAAATGAAGGATCTGGAACGTGTCGCTCCCAATCACGCGCCGCACGCTCCGTCCAACCGGGTTCCGAATCCGGAAGCCGCTGTCTGGACGCATCTTGCTGATCAGTGGATGCGCACACGGTTTGAAATCCAATAAAGTTTTCTATTTTCCGGAACGAAACCGCTCCCAGATCAGCTTCCCTGCCAGTCCGAGCGCAAGCACATACCCGAAAAAGCCGAGCGCCGGGATCCCAAACAGCTGCGGCTGCATCTGCGTGGTGCAGAGGATGCTGGATGCAAGCAGCAGAGCGGCTATGACCAGCCCAATTACCAGATGCTGGATCAGCCGCTCCAGCATCTCTGCCAGATCATCGGTTGTATGAAGATCCAGCTTGATTCTTGTTTCATTATTCCGATAGCTCTGCAGCAGGTCGGCAACTAACACAGGAATGTCCATGGCCCGGTGAATAGACCGGTACAGAAGGCTTCCCTCTGACTTCAGTTCTTCCTTCCAGTTGATGGAATCCCAGAGCGACGCGCTGACGCGTGCCGACGCCACAGCCACGACATTGACCTGCGGACTCAGATCCGCAATTACGCCTTCAATCGTTGTCATGCCTCTTGCAAGCAGAGTCAGCTCCGCGGGCATCGCGATGTGATTTCCATTCATAATATCGATCAGCTCCATGAACAGCTTCGCAATATCAATGTCTCCAAGCTCCGCTGTTCCATACTTTGCCATCAGCCCTTCGATATCCGCGTACAGACGGATCCGGTCCGGCTTTTCCTGGAAAATGCCAAGCGCCAGAATCACATCAACCAGCTCACCGTTATTGCCGCGCGCGATGGCACGGACCGCACGTGAAATTAACTGCTTGTCCCGGCCGCTCAGCGTTCCCATCATGCCCATGTCCATCCAGACAATCTTTCCGTCCCGGATGCACAGATTTCCCGGATGGGGATCCGCATGGAAAAATCCATCCTTCATAATCTGCCGTACATAATTATCAGCCAGCTTTTCTCCGATTTCCTTCCGGTCGTACCCGGCCTCTTCCAAGGCTTTGCTGTCGTTGATGCCGTAGCCATCGATGTACTCCATGACCAGAACCTTATCTGTCGTCAGCTCCCGATACAACTTTGGAACGGCAACAAACGCTACATCCCGGTTGTTTTCCGCAAAAAGCTCCATGTTGGACGCTTCACGCTGGAAGTCCATCTCTTCCTGAGCTGTCTTCCAGAACTCCTTCAGCACACGGTCCAGATCTACAAGTCCCTTCAGCGCCGGAGGCACAAAACGTGCCATCTGCTTCATCAGCGCGACATCCTGAGCCATAATCTGCCGAATCCCCCGTCTCTGTACCTTAACGACAACGCGTTCGCCGTTTTTCAGATATGCCTCGTGTACCTGCGCGATGGAAGCGGAACCAACTGGCTGCTTTACCAGCCTGGAAAACAGATCATCCGGTTCTTTTCCATAGTTTTCCCGCAGCGCCAGCAGCACCTCATCAAACGGCATTGGCTGTACGTCTGAGCGCAGCTTTTGCAGCTCCTCGCAATATTTTTTCGGAATCAGATCGGTACGGATCGAAAGAATCTGCCCGAGCTTTACAAAGGTCGGGCCAAGCTCTTCTAAAATCTGGCGCACCTTCTGCGGCGTAATGCCCCGGGTAATCCGGTACTTCCGAAGTACCTGCATGATCTCCCCGAGGCGCGCGCGGCTGTCAGACTGCGCCGCATTGCTATTATTCATCCGCAGACGCAGATGCTTCTGATGACTCTGCTGCCTTTGAGGTCTCTTCTGCTTTTTTCTCTTCCATTTCCTCCGGTTCTGCCTTTGAGTCTGCCTCAGCAGCTTTCTCTGCTCCAGTCTCCGGCTTTGCTTCTTCTGCTTCTGCCTGCTTCCGGCTCAGCAGCTCCTTCAGCGCCGCAATCTGATCCAGGGTCATCGAAGACAGCAGCTCCTCAACAGAAGCATCCTTCTTGGTCTGCTTCTGGAGCGTTTCTTTGATATTGTGCTTCAGTTCCTCATTCAGCACCTTACCCTGCTCTACAGTCAATTCACCCTTCTTTACCAGCTCATCCACAACATCCTTTGCCTTTTCCGATGTCACAGCAACTGCGCCGATTCCTGCCAGAACAATATTTTTCATAATGTTACCCATTTTGCTTTCCATTTTTAATACCTTCCTTTCTATCTTGCGCTGATATTTTCAGCATATAGCGATCTTTTAACCGTTTCGCAATTCTTTTCCAACCGCAATATTTTCCCGGTGGATTTTCCGGCCCATGCAGTCGAAATCCCGCCGCTGTTCACGCTGTGATCAGGCAGTAACGGGAATGCTGCTTCCGTCAACTCATACCGCCGAAAACAGCTGTGCCAGCTTGGGAAAAAAGATCATTCCGCCGACAATCGCTGCCGTAATCGCTGCAACCAGTACCGCGCCAGCGGCCGTGTCCTTCGCCAGCCTTGCCAGCTCCAGGTACTCGTCTGTCACCAGATCGACGACTGCTTCAATTGCTGTATTGACCAACTCCAGTGAAATAACAAGAGCACACAGGATCAGACAGATGCTCCACTCCGTTACCGACAGCTTCAGCGTGATACCAAATACAA
>CAJMMH010000093.1 GCA_905214365.1 uncultured bacterium | reverse complement strand
AAAGAAGGACCAACGGTTTTGCAAAACCGTTGGTCCTTCTTTCTGTTATTTTCCTTCTACCGCGATCCGTACTGCATATACTGTCAGTATGATTGCGATTGATGTATATTTTCTTCTGAATTTCCTGTTTGATCTGATTCTGCTGACAGCGGTCAGACAATTGTGCAAAGGAAAAAACAGCAGCGAGCAGGCCAACGGCAAAAAGCGGATCAACAGTACGCGGAGAAACCGTGCAAAGCAGCGATGGAAAACGGCAGCCGGCCTGGCAGAGGGAGCGGCAGTTGGCGCGCTGTGGAGCTGCGCTGCGATTCTGAATCCCTCCTGGCCGACATGGGTGACCGGACCGGCCTTCTGGTTTGTGGTTCCGGCGGCAATGACAAAGCTCGCATGCCGTCCGGGAAGCAGAAGAGAACTCCGGAACGCGATTCTGTGTTTTTTCCTGCTGGCATGGGGGACAAGCGGGCTGATGAACCTGATAGCATTCAGGTTTCGTCTGACCGTGAATGGGACAATGATTTTTCTGCTGCTTGCGGCGGGCAGCGAGCAATTTTTTTGCCTGGTGATCGGTCTGCTGCGGAGAGATCAGGACAGAAACCTTGTTTTATTGGACACAACAATGTTTTATAAGGGGAAAAGCGTACGGACAACTGGACTCTGGGATACCGGGAATCTGCTGCGGGGGCCGTACAGGCTTCCGGTGCATCTGGCGGACGAAGCATGCGCTGCAGAGCTGTTCGGTACTGCGTTAGGAGAGTTCCCAAAGGAGGAACAGCCAGTGCCAGTATTGTACCGCACAGTCGGAACAGACAGTGGGGTGCTGTGGGCCATCCGGATTGATGGAATTGCTGTCTGCGCGAAGGATGGGGAAACAAGTTGCGGACCGGCGTTTCTTGCTGTCAGCAAAACGGTGTTCTGCAGAAACGGAGAATATCATGTCATCTTAAATCCGGCATCTTTTTCAAAGTGAACACGCTGTCGTTTTAGGCGAATGAATTTGAACGCGCCGCAAGCCGTTTTGACAGATTCCGCAGGGAAAGTGTGCTATGCTTTCTGACAGGCAGGAAACAGTTCCTGCAGAATCTGGAAAAGAAAGGAAGCACAGCGTATGGCAGAAAAAAGAGAAGGATTCTGGAGCCGGAGTGTGCTCGCGTTCCGGAGTCTTTTTTATCCGGGAACAAACGAGGTATACTACATCGGAGGAACAGATATTCTTCCGGTTCCATTAGAACCGGAGCAGGAAGAGTTCTGGATCGGACAGCTGACTACTGATCAGTCGAAGGAAGCAAGATCCCAGCTGATCGAGCACAATCTCCGTCTGGTTGTATACATAGCAAAACGGTTTGAAAATACGGGAGTCGGCGTCGAGGACCTGATTTCGATTGGGACAATCGGACTGATCAAAGCGATTAATACGTTTAACCGGGAAAAAAAGATCAAGCTGGCAACGTATGCGTCCCGCTGCATCGAGAATGAAATCCTGATGTATCTGCGTCGGAGCAGTAAGCTGAAGCTGGAGGTATCCATTGACGAGCCGCTCAATGTGGACTGGGATGGAAATGAATTGCTGCTGTCGGATATTCTCGGAACGGACGAGGATGTGATTACCAGAGGGATGGAACAGGAGGCGGAACGCAGGCAGCTGCGTCAGGCGCTTGGCTGTCTGTCCGGAAGGGAACGCAGGATTATCAATCTGCGGTTCGGGCTTGGACGAGAGGATGAAAAAGAAATGACGCAGAAGGAGGTCGCGGATTTGCTTGGAATTTCGCAGTCCTATATTTCAAGGCTGGAAAAAAAGATTATGAAGCGGCTGAAAAAAGAAATGACAAAAGCCGGATGATATTTTACAGAGATTCTATAGACAAACGGGCGCTGGTTCGCTATACTGTCGGGTAGAATTTCACGAATCAGAGATAACGGGATTCCGGGAGTATATAGAGCAGACGAGGGAGAATACAGATGAATTTATTGTCATTGGAACAGGCACAAAAAAATTATGGAGAAAAGGTACTGCTGAAGCAGGCAGATTTCTATCTGAATGAAGGAGAGAAGGTTGGAATCATCGGAATCAACGGTACCGGAAAATCAACGCTGCTCCGGATTCTGGCCGGGACGGAGGAACCGGATTCCGGAACCCGCACTGCTGCCAATCATGCCGTGATTCGTTTTTTGGAGCAGAATCCGGTGATGCCGGACGGACAGGGCGTGCTGGATTATGTGCTGGGCGGCGAAAGTGAGGAGGAACGGTGGCAGTTAGAGCCGGAGGCAAAGTCGCTTCTTACTGTTTTTGAACTGTCGGATTTTGCAAAGCCGTGCGGACAGCTGTCCGGCGGTCAGAAAAAGCGGGCAGCGCTTGCGAAAACGCTGCTTCACCCGGCCGATATTCTGATCTTAGACGAGCCGACCAATCATCTGGATACGGAAATGGCAGATTGGCTGGAGGATTATCTGAAGCGATATAAGGGCGCGATGATTATGGTTACGCATGACAGGTACTTTCTTGACCAGGTAACAAATCGGATCACTGAGCTGGATCATGGCGCGCTGTATTCATATGAAACCAATTATTCCGGCTATCTCGAAAAGAAGGCTGAGCGCGAGCAGAACGAGGACTCGGCAGCAGCCAAAAGAAAGAATATCCTGCGCACGGAGCTGGAGTGGCTTCACCGCGGAGCCAGGGCGCGATCCACCAAGCAGAAGGCGCACATCCAGCGGATCGAGAATCTTCAGCAGCAGCGCGGCCCGGAGCGTGACCGTACGGTTCAGCTTGACAGTGTAGCGAGCAGGCTTGGACGGACGACGTTAGAGGTGGAGGATCTGTGCGGCGGCTATGAGGGACATATTTGTTTTTCGGATTTTTCCTATATTTTCCTGAAGGGAGACCGGATTGGAATTATCGGAAAAAATGGCTGCGGAAAAACCACGCTGATGAAAATTCTTGCCGGTACAAAGGAGCCATTAAGCGGCGCGCGTACAGCCGGAATTACTTTGAAAATTGGTTATTATACCCAGGAAATCGCGTCCGATCCATCGGCAGGCGTATCGTATATGGATCCGGAGAAGCGGGTGATTGATTATATCCGGGATACGGCGGAGTATGTCCGTACACCGGAGGGAAGTGTGTCCGCGTCTGTCATGCTGGATCGGTTCCTGTTTCCGCCCGCTATGCAGCAGCAGCTGATCCGCAGCCTGTCCGGCGGCGAAAAGAAGCGGCTGTATCTGCTTCGTGTTCTGATGGAGGAGCCGAACCTGCTGCTGCTTGACGAGCCGGCCAATGATCTGGATATCCGGACGATGGAGGTATTGGAGGACTATCTGGACCGGTTTGACGGAATCGTAGTAACGGTATCCCATGACCGGTATTTCCTAGATCGCTGCGTGCGCCGGGTCTTTGCCTTTGAGGAAGACGGAAAGCTGCATCAGTATGAGGGCGGCTACAGCGACTATGCGGCAAGAAAGCGGGAAAAGGAGGAAGAGCGCCTGCAGAAGGAAAAGGAGCAGGCAAAGCCGAAAAAGCAGGAAGAGGCAGCGGGACGCCGCCCGGCAAGAGAGCAGAAGCTGCGATTCAGCTATAAGGAGCAGCGGGAGTTTGAGACAATTGAATCAGAAATCCGCGGACTGGAGACGGAGGTGCAGCAGCTGGAGGAGCAGATGGCCGCGGCAGCAACGGATTTTGTCCGCCTGCGTGAGCTGACAGAAAAGAAGGAAACGTGCGAGACGCTTCTGGATCAGAAGATGGACCGCTGGATGTATCTGACGGAACTTGCGGAGCAGATTGAAGCGCAGAAAAATAGTTAAGGATAAATAACAGAATTTCGGGCAGACTGACAGACAGAATGAAGCGTGCAGAAGGAGGGCAGCCATGATCCGAAGAATGATAACAACGGTTGAAGCAGATGAGATTGCTGGGGTAGGAGGGCGTCCTGCCCTGCGGGTACAGATTGGTCTAGCGTGCGGAATCCGGGAAAGCGCAGTGATCTGTCCATCCGGCAAACGGCAGGACGAGAGCGGCGGCGCGTATCTGAAGCGCTGTCAGGGGCTTGTGCAGGAGGCGGTAAAAGCAACAGAAACGCTGGTCAGGGAATATCTGACCGGCAGTCCGGCACAGGAACAGGAGGCGCTTGAGGCCAGGCTGAAGCCATTGTTATCGGAGTGCACAGCTGAGACGGGGGCAGCATTGCGGTTTGCAGTTTCCGCCGCTGCGGCGAAGGCGGCGGCACACGCGTTTTCGATGCCTCTGTACCGCTATCTCGGCGGGGTGTGCGCGGCGGCTCCGGTTCCGCTGTTTGATATGATCAGTATGCCGGAGATGGAAATGACTGGTCTGAAGCGTCTGGTACTGCTGCCAAAAAAACAGGAAGAGACGGAAATGCATCTGCGGCAGGCTGCCCGGATTTATCAGCAGCTCGGAGAGCTTCTGCGTGAAGGCGGGAAGCAGACAGCATCCGGCCCGGAGGGCGGATACGCGCCGTCAGTCAGAGCCGGAGAGGAAGCGGTTGAATATGTACTCAGAGCGGTGGAAGAAGCCGGATATCGGGTTGGGGATGAGTTTGAACTGATTGTATCCGGGACTTCGGAGTGGACAGGCAGAGCGCGGAAGCTGTATCCGGTGGCGTTATCCATTGAGTCGGGAAGAGACGGCTTTCTGCAGGTCTGGCCAGGAGAGCCGGAAGGGATTGCGCAGCTGCTTGGGCGCCTGAAAACGGATGCGGGAGGCAAAGAGGGGACTGTAGCAGATCCGTTCCGGTTTGAACTTGAGACAGAGCTGTTTGCCGATGCGGCGGCAGCGGGAGGGGCCAGCCTGTTTTTCTGCGGAGGATTCGGCGCGGATGCCTGCATCCGATCCGGAAACCGTCTGGTTCAGATTGCAAAGGAATGCGCTGCTATCCGGGAATCTTAAGGATTCTTTTGAGCTTTGTTTATGAATAATTTAGATACGCTCCTTGCTTTTTTCAAATTTGAGCTTTATACTTAAATCGTTTCAAGGAAACAGACTGCAAAGCAGCGATTCGGAGAGAAACAAGAAACAAAGCGAATTGCGAAGACTCGCTTTGAGAAAAACAAGGAGAGGCTAAGATGAATAAATTTCGTGATTGGGTGACGCGTATGATGCAGGGAAGGTACGGAGCGGATCAGCTGACCCGGACGATGGTATACGCAGTTTTTGTCATTATGATTCTGTCATTGTTTATCCGGAGCGGTTTTCTGAATCTTCTGGCAATTGTCCTGTTAGGCTACAGCTATTTCCGGATGATGTCGAAAAACCACAGTGCCCGTTATCAGGAAAATGAAAAGTTCCTGAAAGCAACGGCAGGAATCCGAAGCAAGGTATCCGGCTTTATCAGCAGCACAAAGCAGAGAAAGGATTACCATATTTATACCTGCCCGAACAAGGACTGCAGACAGAAGATCCGGGTTCCGCGCGGAAAGGGCCATATTCAGATTACGTGCCCGAAGTGCCATACGCAGTTTATAAAGAACAGCTGAGAAAAAAAGGGTGTACAAGAATGTTTGGATATGTTACAATAAATCGTCCGGAGCTTAAGGTAAAGGATCTGGATACATATCAGGCGTATTACTGCGGCGTGTGCAGGCAGCTGCGCAGGCGGTTCGGCATGTTCGGCGCGCTTTCTTTGAATTATGATATGACGTTTCTGGCGCTTCTGCTGTCGTCTCTGTATGAAGAGAAGGAAGAGAGAAAGCCCAACCGGTGCCTGCTTCATCCATTTCAGCGCAGGATGCTGATTGACAATGAGGCTGTCCGTTATGCTGCCGACATGAACTTTATGATTGCGTACCATGATCTGATGGATGATTGGTACGATGACCGCCGGGTGGTTTCCTGTCTGCTGGCCTCCTGGTACAAAAGAAAGTACCGGAAGCTGGCGAAGGCGTATCCGCGGCAGCACAAAGCGTTAGTTCATTATGTCCGGGAGCTTCACCGCTGTGAAAAGGAGAAGAATCCAGATCCGGAAAAAGCAGCTGCGCTGACCGGCGAAGCGCTGGCAGAGATCTATGTGATCCAGGAAGATATGTGGGCTGCACCCCTGAGACAGATGGGATACGCGCTCGGAAAGTTTATTTACCTAATGGACGCGTATGAGGACGCGGAAAAAGACATCCGTTCAGGAAGCTATAATCCGTTGCTCCCGCTTTACCGGGAGCAGACATTGGAGAAAAAAGGATATGAATATCTGCGGCTGATGATGGGAAGCTGCTGCAGAGCGTTTGAGCTGCTGCCGATTCTAGAACATGCGGATCTGCTGCGCAATATCCTCTATTCCGGTGTCTGGATGAAGTTTTCCGCTGTCACAAAGAAGCGTCATAATGATGCAGAAGGAAAGAAAAAACATGGATCCATATAAAGTACTGGGAGTATCCAGGGATGCGACTGACGATGAAATCAAAAAGGCGTACCGGACGCTGAGCCGGAAGTATCATCCGGACGCTAATATCAACAATCCGAACAAAGCGCAGGCGGAGGAAATGTTCAAGCAGGTTCAGCAGGCGTATGAACAGATCATGCGGGACCGGCAGAACGGAGGCACTTCCGGATACGGGCAGGGAAGCTATGGACAGGGTTCGTACGGCCAGGGAGGTTATGGCCAGGGCGGATTTGGCGGCTTCGGTGGTTTTGGCGGTTTTGGCGGCGGCTACGGACGGCAGCAGCAGAGCAATGAGCCGATCGAGCTGCAGGCAGCGGCAAATTATATCAACTCGAACCATTTTCAGGAGGCATGGAATGTGCTTAGCCGTTTACCGGAGATGCAGCGTACCGCGCGTTGGTACTACCTTGCGGCAATCGCCAATTCCGGACTCGGCAGCCAGATCAACGCGCTGGAGTACGCAAGAAAGGCGGCATCAATGGAGCCGGATAACCTGCAGTACAGCAGCCTGGTTCATCAGCTGGAGTCAGGAGGCCAGTGGTATCAGCAGAGAAGCGACAGCTTCGGCTGGGGGAACGGCTCCGACATGGAGAATTGCTGTTCAAGATTGTGTATGTGCCTAATCTGCGGCAATTGCTGCGGCACGCCGATCTGTTGCATCTGATAACGTTCAGGCATAGCGGATTCCGGAAGCTTATAAAATGGCGGACAGGAATACCGGCAGAATTGATCATAAAAGAAAACAGCTCTGACAGAGTATGAGGGGAACGTTCTCATCTCTGTCAGAGCTGTTTTTTTTGTTAGGAAACTTTGTTGGATTATCCTAAATAAAGAACTTCGGGCTGATTAATATTTCAGGTCAACATTTTTTATGTCAGTGATAAACATATGCCCCGGTGCGTGCGTGATGACAAAATCAGGCTTCGTGTTCATAATGACATTCTGCGGGGTAACGCCGCACGGCCAGAAGACCGGAACCTCGCCTGGCTTAATCGTTACGCTGTCGCCGTAATCCGGATGCGCAAGATCTGTGATGCCGATTGCCTCTGGATTGCCGATATGGATCGGCGCACCGTGTACCTTCGGCATCGCGGACGTAATCTGAACTGCCTTTACCACCTGGTCATAGGGAATCGGACGCATGCTGACAACCATGTTTCCATGGAAGATGCCTGCAGGTGCAAGCGGGATATTGGTATTGTACATTGGAACATTGCAGTGTTCCTCGATCTGACGGACCGGAACGCCGCAGGAAAGAAGCTCTGATTCAAACGAAAAGCTGCAGCCGATCAGAAAGCTGACCAGATCATCGCGCCAGAACGCGGAAACATCCGTATATTCGCCGGTCATCACGCCTTTTTCGTAGATCCGGTAGCGGGGAAAATCCCTGGCAATATCCGCATCTTTTGCCATCGTGTGAAGGGCGCGGCTTCCGACGTCAGAAACCTCCAGAATCGGGCACGGCCGCGGATTGCGCTGTGTCAAGAGCAGGAAATCATAAGCAAGCTCCTTCGGAAGTACAACCAGGTTTGCCTGCGCGGAGCCATTGCACATACCGGAGGTCTGTCCGGTAATTTTTCCTTCACGGATCAGTGCGCGGACGTCAGCGGGTTTCATTGATGAATAATCCATAATATTGTTTGGTATCCTTTCTTTACTGATGATCGAAAAATCCGAGTTCAATGGTTTTATCAAACCAGGTTTTGCATTTTTTACGGTGAAGGAACGCATTGCGGACGCACTCGCGCATCAGATGGACAACACCGCAGTTAAGCGCCGGATCGAAGCCGTCGATGGAAGGAATCTTCCATCCATACATGTCAACCAGACCATTTTCACAGCCGGTTTCACATGCCTTCTTTTCCAGTTCCGGCGTGTGCATGATTTCCAGATCGCCGCAGAGGTAAGCGATTGCGGCAATTAGTCCGTATACGGCCCAGTCCGAAGTAGTTCCTGTCAGGATATGGTCAGCGGCAACTGCGGAGAGCAGACCGCCGTGGCAGTCGCAGGAGCAGGCATTTTCTGCCGCGTATGGGATATACTTGCGGATATGTTCGCCGATTGCGCCCATACCGAGCTCATTTCCGAGATCACCGACTGCAATGTTCAGGATTCCTTCCTGCTGGCAGCGAACAAACAGCGCATCCTGCTTGGCCTCATATGGCGTGAAATTTCTGCCGAGCGCATTGTGATAAACGCCCTTGGCATTTGCTCCAGGGCACTCAATCGCGATGACTGCCTTCGGACGCCCCTCGGAAAGCAGCTGATCTGCCATTGCGGGAGCCTTACTGGCATCTTTTGTAAATGTGACAACAGCAGCCGCCGCCGGCATATCACGGACTTCGGAAATGGAAGAGTAGCTGTGCAGGCCGCAGGCAGCGCAGAGCGCGTGAGCGGCTTTCTGGTTGATCTCCGGAACAACGATAACCGGGCGGACGCCGAATGCGAGAACAAGAGCGCGGGCGAGCAGAACGGTACTGATCATTCCATCTGTTTCACCGTGTTGGTGAGGCATCAGCACGAAGCCGGTCAGCAGGTAAACCAGATCTCCTTCTTTCAGTGTTTCCTTCAGAAGCCGCGCACTGTGCATTGTGAGCGGTTCACCGGTAAAGGCTCTTGAGCCTGCGTAGAGAATCCGGCAGACGCCATAGCCGCGCGGATCAATGTTCATCAGTTGATCAAGATTTTCTCCGAGGTTATATTGTGTCAGTTCTTCCTGTGTCATAGTTACCCTCCGTATTTCGTGAATAAACTTGTCCGGCAGCGCGGCCTAGAATGTGATGTACTCTCGGAGTCTTTTCCGCACTTGCTTTTACGGCTGATTTTCCGCCAGCC
>CAJMMH010000092.1 GCA_905214365.1 uncultured bacterium | reverse complement strand
AGCCAAAGCAGCGTTGTTAGACTTAACTGAACCGAAAGAGTTGGCAGCCTTAGCCATTTTTTGCAACTGGTAAGCAGCACGAAATCTCGCTTCAAATACTTTTTCTTTCACAACAGATTGCCCATCCGCCTGTGTCAGTACCGCAAGCAGCAGGCTCTGCACATCGGTCGGAAATCCAGGATATGGTTCCGTTTCAATATAAGAAATGGGTTTCAGCTCTCCAGTCCGGCTGATTGTCATTCCGTCCGCGTCAAATACCGCCCTGCAACCCATCTGAACGAAAGGCGGCACAATTCCGGCCATGGCCGGTTTTGTCACTCCCAACAGTTTTGCGCTTCCTCCGCAGACGGCAACCGCGCTCATACAGGTCGCCGCAACAATCCGGTCTGCGCCGATTGACACGCTTGCCGGCCGGAATTCCCTGATGCCCGTAACCCGTAACGTGCCGGTTCCGATTCCTTCCACCGGTACTCCCATCTGCTGCAGGAAACGGCACAATGCCGCTACCTCAGGCTCTTTCGCCGCATGGTAAATTACGGTTTCTCCATGTGCCGCCGCTGCTGCGGTCAGCGCCTGCTGCGTCGCGCCGACAGAAGATATGCGGAATGAAATTTCTGCTCCGTGCAGCGTTTTCGCATCCGCCTCAATCTGATCCTCCAGGATGGAAACGTCCGCGCCAAGCTGCTCCAACGCGTACAGATGCAGATCAACCGGACGGCTTCCAAGCGAACAGCCGCCCGGTTTCCCGATCGACGCATGCCCACAGCGCGCCAGAACCGGAGCTAACAGATTCACCGAGCTTCTCATCCTCGCCGCCGCTTCCTTTGGCAGACCGGAAGCATTCAATACGGAAGCGTCCACGCGGACACTGCATCCGTTTCTGATAATTCTGCAGCCGATTTTCTCCATCAGAAGAAGCATGGTATCCACATCCTGAATCTTTGGCACATTTTCCAGCGTCGTAACGCCCGGGCACAGCAGCGATGCCGCCAGAATTGGAAGGACTGTATTTTTTGAACCCTGGATCGGAACTGTACCGGAGAGCGGCCCCGCCCGTTCTATTTCAAGTGCTGTCACAAAATCCCTCCTTTGCCATCGTCAGATATTTTATTGTATGTATCCCGGACGCGTCAGGTGAAACGCGGGCCTGCTGCCTTGTCTTCCGCTGCCTCCTGCTTTTATTGTACCTCATTTGCCCCGGTTGATACGCGCAAAACAATTCCGATTTCTGTCAGAAGAAACAGCAGCGACGACCCGCCGTAGCTGATAAACGGAAGACTGACACCGGTATTTGGAATTGTATTGGTCACAACCGCAATATTCAGCAATACCTGCAGCGCAATATGCGACATCACGCCGATCGTCAGAAACATCCCGACATCATCCGGTGCATGGACGGCAATGACCAGAAACCGCCAGATCAGAAGCACAAACAACGCCATCAGAAACAAAGCACCGGCCAGGCCAAGTTCCTCGCAGATAATCGAAAAAATCATATCGTTCTGCGCCTCCGGGAGATAGCCGAGCTTCTGCAGGCTGTTTCCGAGTCCAACGCCGAACAGACCGCCCGCGCCGATCGCGTACAGCCCCTGAAGAACCTGGAAGCCATTGCTCAAAGGGAACTGCTCCGGATCAATCCAGGCGTAAATCCGGTTCATCTGGTACTCATCCAGCACAGCTGCCAAAAGACCGCTCTGATATGCCGCGACACATGCGGCTATCCCCGCGCACGCCATCGCCCCGATGATGCTTCGCTTTCCTGATACTGCAAATGTCATAAAAAACGCAATGCCGGCCAGGATCAGACCAGAGCTTAAATTTGCCTCGACTACTGGCAGAAAGACAGGAAGTGTCAGAAGTGCCGCCAGCCAAACCGGCTTCATGGTATTCAGTCTGTCGTAGTGACGGTCAAAGAAATCAGAAAGCACAAGGATCAGCGTCAGCTTCGCGAACTCCGCCGGCTGAAAGGAAACCGGTCCAACAGCAAACCACCGCTTCTGCCCGTTCACCTCCTTGCCGAAAAACAATACCAGGATTCCCAATCCGATTGCTGCCGGATACATCACACGAGAAAGCTTTATCAGCTTATGATAATCGATCCGGGAAACCGCTGCCATCACGCCAAGCGCCGCCGCAAGGAACACTGCCTGCCGGGATACGGTATAAAACGGGGATGCCGGGTGCTCCTTCGCGTCCATATATCCGGTACAGCTGACCAACACAGCCATGCCGAACGCCAACAGGCACCCTAAAACAAAAAGCAGGCAGAGGTCCACCTTTTTGGATGTCCCCCTGCCTTTTCTCTTTTGCGGAATCTGTGACTGCGTCATATTAATTCCACCTGATTTTTATTTGTTCAGTCCGGAAGGCTGCGCGCCAGGTCCTTAAAGATCCGGCCTCTCTGCTCATAGTTGTCAAACATACCCCAGCTTGCGCATGCCGGAGACAGCAGAACTGCCTCGCCCGGAAGCGCGTGCTGCGCGCATTTGTTGACTGCCTCTTCCATGCTGTCCGCAAACTCAAACGCGGTAAATCCATGCTTTCTGCAGCAGTCGGCAATCGCCTCTCTTGTCTGGCCGATCAATACCAGATACTTAATAGTCGTTCCAAACTCATTGATCCAGGTATCGTACTCAGATCCCTTGTCGTAACCGCCTCCGATCAGGCAGGTCGGTGTTGTCATCGCGCGAATGCCCTGGATCGCAGCGTCCGGATTGGTTCCCTTGGAATCATTGTAATAACGGACTCCTTTTTTGGTTACTGTATACTCAATGCGGTGCTCAACCGCGCGGAACTCCTTTGCCGTGCTTCGGATCGTATCCATCGGCACGCCCATGCTTACAGCAATCGCTGCCGCAGCAAGAATATTCTCATAATTGCACTGTCCGACTAAATGAAACTCATCCGTTGCTCCGATCACTGTTTCGGTTCCCGCGTGACGGTATACTAACGTATTTCCTCTCATGCAGAATCCCTCATCTAGAATCGGGCGGCTGCTGAAATACACAACTGTCGCAGGGCAGGTTTCACCAAACCTGCGCAGCACCGGATCCTCGTAATTCAGTACACAGAAATCATCCTTTGTCTGGTTCTTGGTAATGGACTCCTTGACGCTGATATAGCACTCCATCGTCTTGTGACGGTTCAGATGATCCGGTGTGATGTTGAGGATCGCCGAAATGTGCGGATGGAAGGTAATCGCGGTCTCCAGCTGAAAACTGCTGATCTCCGCGACTGTTACGCTGTCCTCCTTCATCTGAAGCGCCTTTTCCGTGTACGGCGTACCGATATTGCCGACAACGAATGTCTTTTCACTGCCAAAGTGCGCTGCCATAATTGCGCCGGTCAGAGAGGTAGTTGTCGTTTTTCCGTTGGTTCCGGTAATTCCGATGACCGTACCCTTGCCATAGTGCCATGCAAGCTCAATTTCACTCCAGATGGCGATTCCCGCATCCGCAAGCTTCTTCGCGAACGGAGCGTCTACCGGAATTCCAGGGCTGATGACACAATAGGATACACGGGAAATGACCTCGTCCGTCAGCTCGCCAAGCACGATTTCAAGTCGGTCAGACACTCCGACCGCAGCCCGCAGTTCTTCCGGATTCTTCTTATCATTTCCGTCATACAGAATCACCTGCTCGCCCGCGGAAAGAAGCAGCTTTGCCGCTCCGATTCCGCTGATTCCGCATCCTGCTACCAATACTGATTTTTTCATAATTCTTCCTCCTTAGAGTGCCAGATATGCAATCAGGCAAAGAATCACGGTTACGATGGAAAATACCGCAACCACTCTGGTTTCGGACCAGCCGCCAAGTTCAAAATGATGATGGATCGGAGCCATCCGGAAGAAGCGCTTCCCCCCTGTCTTCTTGAAATACGTGACCTGGATCATAACAGAAACAACCTCAACCAGATAAATCAGACCGACAATCAAAAGGAAAATCGGCATCCGGAGCACGCAGGCCGTACCCGCGACAAAACCACCGAGGGCAAGCGAACCGGTATCTCCCATAAATACCTTTGCCGGATACACATTGAACAGAAGGAAGCCCATCAGCGCGCCGACAACTGCCGCGCACAGCGGAGCAACCTGGCTGCCCTTCCCAACCGCAACCACAGTAAAGAAGGTCGCAACCATCACCGTTACGCTTGAACACAAGCCGTCAAGACCATCCGTAAAATTTACGCCGTTGTCCGTTCCAAGCACAGCAAGGAACAGAAGCGGAACATAAAACCAGCCGATATCAATCGTTTTTCCTCCCGTAAACGGAATGATAATCTCGGTTCCGATCTCCGGCGTTGTCATGCAATACCAGCAGAAAATCGCCGTGATAATAAACTGCCCGATCATCTTCTGCTTCGGATTCAGTCCCTCCGAGCGCTTCATCACAATCTTAATATAATCGTCAAGAAATCCGACCACGCCGAAGCCGACCGTCAGAAACAGCACCGGAACCAGTCCCGGATACTTTCCGACAAAAATCACAGAAGCCAGAATGATGCCGCCTAAGAAAATCAGACCGCCCATCGTCGGCGTTCCCTGCTTTTTCAGGTGTTCCTTCGGGCCATCCGTGCGAACCTGCTGTCCAAACTTCAGCTTATGAAGCAGTGGAATCACAAACGGACACAAAAGAGCGCTGACTGCAAATGACACCAGTACCGCAATAATCACATCTTTACTCATAGTTTCCTCCACCTGCCGCAGTCATATGCCCGGTTTCTGCAAAATTCCCGTCTTCTGCGGCTTCTTTGGCAAACGCCATGTTCTTTTCGTGATATCCCATCACTTTTTCCGGTTCAGTATAGCACCTTTTCCTCAAAAACTCAACAGAAGCGGCTGTTTTTTTCAAATACGGACGCAGCCGGCGAATTCTTTTCCACGGCGGACCCGGACTGCCGACCAATCCCTTAAACGCATCCTAAATATGGCAGTATATTTTCAAAAATCTCCTTTACCGCCGGAGCAGCAATCAGTCCGCCGTAATAGGTTCCCTGCGGCTCGTCAATCAGAAGAATCGCGATGACCTGCGGATTGTCCGCCGGCGCAAACCCGACAAAAGAGCTAATATACCGGCCCGTTCCGCGCGGAAGTTTCTCCGAGGTCGCCGTTTTTCCGCCAATGGACCAGCCCTCGATCGCCGCGTTCTTTCCTCCGCCCTCTGACACCACCTTTTCCAGACAGTCACGCATCACTGCGCTGACCGATTCTTCTAACACGCGTTCTCCCGCCGGATATTCCAGCTGCTTTCCTTCTGTCTTTTCGCTATTAAAGACAGCCACGCCGAAATGCGGCGTTATTTCCTGCCCGCCGTTGATAATGGAGCTGATGGTTGCCAGCAGCCGCAGCGGCGTCAGCTGAAAGGACTGTCCGAACGATACCGTTGCTAACTCCACATCTCCCATCCGTTCCGGATCATGCATGATCATTGACGCTTCTCCCGGAAGATCCACGCCCGTCTTTTCGAGGAGCTTCAATCTCTCAAACCAGGTATAGAACCGGGTTGCGCCCAGCCGCAGACCGACCTGGATAAAGACCGGGTTGCAGGAATTTTCGATTCCCTGCAAAAAGGTCTCCGCCCCATGGCCGCCAACCTTGTGGCAGCGGATCCGACGGTCCTCCACGATATAAAACCCTGGACATGAAAAGGTATCCTGCAGCGTCACTGCTCCCTCTGACAGCGCGGAAGCGGCTGTAATTACCTTAAACGTTGAACCGGGCTCATACGTATCGCTGACACAACCGTTTCTCCACATCTGGTTCAACAGCTCCTGCTTCTCACTCTCTGTCCCGAATGCAGCCCCTTCCGGCAGTGAAAACGGCTGGTTTAAATCAAACTCCGGGATCTGTACCATTGCGTAAATCTCTCCGTTCTGCGGATTCATCACAATTGACATAACCCGTTTTGCCTGCTTTTCCTCCAGAAGACGGCTGCATACCTGCGCCGTATAAGACTGGATGTTCCGGTCCAGACTTAGCTGCAGTACATTCCCCGCCTCCGGCTCAATCCGGTCCTCAGCCGCGTTTTCGATTTCAACGCCGGCCGCGTCTGTCAATGTCAGAATCCGCCCGTCTGTTCCCTGGAGTGTCTCATCATAACGGACCTCCAGGCCAATAATTCCCTGATTGTCTGCCCCGGTAAACCCAAGTACATGGCTTGCCAGGTTCCCGTATGGATAAAAGCGCTTATAGTCCTCATCCACCTTTACACCGTCCAGATCATATGCGCGGATCCGATCACCGACTTCCTTTTCTACATTTGTCCGGATAATTTCCCTGGCAGATACCTTGGTCACCCGTTTCCGGACCGTTTCATCCGACAATCCCAGTTCACGGCACAGCACAGAGATTACCTGCTCCTTGTCTGTCAGCTGGCTGTGAATCACGGAAACCGTGCATACGGTCCGGTTTGCCGCCAGCACCACGCCGTTCCGGTCAATAATTTCTCCCCGTCTTGCCTTAATCCTCCGCTCTCTGGTGTGCAGCTCATCCGCCAGCTCCTGATAGTGCTCGGATTCCTGCAGCATCAGCCTTCCAAGACGGAATCCCAGAAACAAAATGGCTGCAAGGAAAAGCACAGCAAGCCAGACGGCACCTTTCCGGTGCAGTGTTCTGACAGGACGCATTGCTGCCTCCCCGGCCCACATTTTTCCTTACAGCCTATGTTGTCTTTTCTTCAGATATACCTGCCGTTACTGCGCGCTTCCCTCTCCCGGCTGCGGCAGCACATCGTCCGGACTGATTACCTGATTCGGACTGACAATGATTCCGTCATAAGATCCGCTTCCGTCATCCTCCGGCGGCGTCGGCAGATCGTCATTGGTTCCATCGGCATTATCGATAATGTTGCTGTCGTTCGGCCATGCCTCGTTTGCCTGCGGATTTTCGTCCGGATTGCGATAAATTTCGCTGCCTGGATCCGCGTCAGAATAAATACCGAGATAATCAAGCACACGTCCCCATACTGCGCCGGTCAGCTCCTGTGCCGGCTGGCTGTCCGCCTGAAGTTCTCCGCCATACTCATCAATGACTACGTATACAAGCATCTGCGGACCATCCTGCGGAACTGCAGATACGACGGAAATGATATATTTCTGATCGGAACGCGGAAGCTTCTCCGCGGTTCCTGTCTTTGCGATAAACGTATAGCCGTCCATCAGTTTTCCGTCATTGTACTGAATCATACTTCCTGTACCGTTTTCCGCAACAACAACCTGACGCATCGCTTCGCGGACAATCCGGCTAGTTTCCTCACTGATCACCTGACGTTCCATTACCGGCTCAAAGGTTTTGACTACATTTCCATCCGAATCAAGAATCTGCGATCCAAGATACGGACGGTAGTAATAGCCGCCGTTAATCGACGCGCTGACCGCAGCCGCCAGCTGCAGCATCGTCACATTGTAGCACTGACCGAACGCGTTCGTTGCCAGATTGACTTCATCCAGCTGATCCTCGGAAAAGAGCAGTCCCTCGCAGCTTGCCTCGCCCGGCAGGTCAATGCCGGTTTTCTGGCCGATATTAAACAGTCTCTGATACTTTGCGAACCGCTCCGCTCCCATACTCTGTCCGATGTTGATAAACGCAACATTGCAGGAGCTTGCCAGCGCCTGAATCGCGTTAATCTCTCCACAGCCGCCGGTTTCAATGTTATGGCACTTCATAATATAATTTGCCACCTGCATGAAGCCTGGATCGAAAAACATCGTATCCGGCTCGATCACCTTTTCCTCCAGAGCCGCCGCGAACGTCATAACCTTTCCCGTCGATCCCGGCTCAAAAGAATCACTGATCAGGTCGTTCCGCCACATCGTATTAAACGCGTCGGATGTAGTCGGATACTCATCGTGATCCCAGATAAAGGAATCGACCGTGCCGTCCTCCTGCGCCCGCGCCTTTGCCGCGTCGTAATCATCCTGATTCTGCTGAAATACCGCGATTTCTTCGTCTGAATAAATTGCGCTAAGATCTGTGCTGCTGTTCAGATCAAAGTCATTGCTGCTGACATACGCCTTAATTGCGCCGCTGTTCGGATCCATCATAAGAATCCGGACGGACTTTGCGGAATTGACCGGATTGCCGTCCTCATCTGTCTTGCTGTACCAGTCATCAAGCGCGTCGGATGCCATCTTCTGAAGATTCATATCCAGCGTTGTCACCACGGAATAGCCATCCTGCGGCTCAATCACCTGCCGCTCCAGATCGGAATCACTGTTGATATAGCCGTATTCACGCCCGTTCCTGCCGCGCAGCCAGGAATCATAGGACTGCTCCAGTCCCCAGAGTCCCTGCGACGTATCAATCGTCGTAAAGCCGATCAGCTTACTCGCCATATCTCCATACGGATAATACCTCCTCGGCTCTTCCTCAAACCAGACGCCGCGGACGCGAGGATCTTTTTTTTCTTCCTCAGACGCAGCGGATACGTCCTGGACAGCGGCCGAGGTTTCCTCCTTCTTTGCGGAATTGATTCGCTCCTGTTCTTTTAAAAAGGTGTCACGCTGTTCCTCGCTGACAACTGTTTTTTTATTGAACCGCAGATAACTGCTTGAAGGGTTCTCATTAATCGCCTGAAGGATCTCGTCTTTATCCAGATCAAAACATTGTGCTGTCAGCTCCGCAGTCTGCTCGGCAGAACCCTTATTGGTCTTCTCCGTTGCGAGAATCACCTTGGGATCCAGAATCAGAATGTAAACCCGGTAGCTTGTCGCAATCGGCGACATCGTACTGTCAAGAATATCACCCGGCATTGCTACCTTTACCGTGCTCGTGTAATTCATCTGGTCTAACGCCTTCCGTTCATACTCGGTCTGCGTGGAAAGTGACTTGGTCAAAAGCCTTCCTCCAAGGACACAAAAAAAACCAAGAATTACAATCAAAAGGAGCCAGACCCGTTTATTGATCTGACTCATCAGTCTTCTGTTCTTTTCTTTGTCTATCATTTCTTTACGGGATTTCTTCATTTTGCTTTATATGCTCACTCTCTGGCGCCCCATACCGGATCACCTGGCTTTTTAAGGGATAGTGCATCCCATAATCCCCGGTTGCCTTCTGAAACATCTCCTCCGGACTGACTCCGGCAAGAATCTTTGTTTCGGCAATATCATTCCCTGTTTTCAGCTCTTCATACGTTTCCTGAAGAGAAAGCACCTCGCGCTTTCTCTCCTGGAGTCCTGCTTCCCCTCCCAGGACAAACAGACAAGAGCCAAGCAAAACCACACAGCACGCAGCCGCGGCCAGAAACTGTCCGGGACTATACGCCTCGCCGTTTCGCTGAAGCAGGACAACC
>CAJMMH010000091.1 GCA_905214365.1 uncultured bacterium | reverse complement strand
TATGAGATCAGAAATACAAAAGAACGCCGGAAACCGGCGTTTTCGAACAAGAAGAGGAGAATGGATATGGCACAAATCAGAAATGTACTGGTAGGGCAGTCGGGAGGACCGACAGCGGTGATTAATTCGAGCCTTGCAGGTGTATATGAGACGGCAATGGCAATGGGCGCGGGGCGTGTATATGGAATGCGCTACGGGATCCAGGGACTGATGCAGGGAAAGCTGGTGTATCTTGGAAATTATCTGACAGATAAGATGGACATTGAGCTTTTGAAGCGCACACCGTCAAGCTTTCTCGGAAGCTGCCGCTACCGCCTTCCGGACGCAAAGACGGATGAAGCGCCGTACCGGTATCTGTTTGATCTGTTCCGGGAGTATGAGATTGACGCGGTATTTTATATCGGCGGAAATGACTCAATGGATACGATTGCGAAGCTGGCGGCGTACGGAGCAAAGAAGGGAAGTGAAATCCGCTTTATCGGAGTCCCGAAAACGATTGATAATGATCTGATGTGTACCGACCATACGCCGGGATACGGAAGTGCGGCAAAGTACATTGCGTCAACGATCAAGGAGATTATCTGTGATTCAAGTGTGTATGAGCTGAACAGCGTGACTGTGGTTGAAATTATGGGACGGCATACGGGCTGGCTGGCAGGAGCTGCGTGCCTGGCAAAGGGAGCGGACTGCGCAGGTCCCGATATGATTCTTCTGCCGGAATGTCCGTTTGATCAGGAGAGATTTCTGAACCGGGTGGCGGAGCTGGAAAAGGAGCGGCAGAGTCTTGTTATTGCGGTGAGCGAAGGCGTGAAGGATGCGTCAGGACGTTTTCTGTGCGATCTGGTTTCCGGACCTGGACAGCTTGATGCATTCGGACATAAGGCGATGCTGTCGGGAACTGGACGGTATCTGGCGGATCTGATCGGAGATAAGATTGGCTGCAAGACGCGTGCAGTGGAGCTTTCCGTATTACAGCGGTGCGCATCGTACCTGTCGAGCCGGACGGATATTACAGAGGCGTACCAGGCGGGAGGCGCGGCGGTCGAAGCAGCGTTTGAGGGGGAGACAGGAAGGATGAGTGCGTTTCATCGGGTATCGGATCTGCCGTACCGCATTTCTCTGGAAACCGTGGATGTGCAGACGATTGCGAACCGGGAAAAGAAGGTTCCGGATTCCTGGCTCACGGAGGATGGCATGCATGTGACAGATGACTTTGCAAAGTATGCGCGCCCGCTGATTCAGGCGGAGCTGACGCCGGTTTATGTAGACGGACTTCCGAGACATCTTCATTTATAAGTTGTTTATAGGTTGTCGTGTTGCCGCACCGCACTGCTGCGATGCCCTTATTCAGGTAAAAAACGTTACTGTTCGGGGGAGGTGTACGGCACGGACAGGAATCCAATTTTCCTGTTTACGAATTGGGGAAATTACGTTACAATGCAAATAAGCGTGAATGGAAATACGATTGGAAGGTCAGGAAGGAGTTTCGGTGAATGGAGGAAGGCGGACAGAAACAGCAGGTCAGAAAACGGAAACCGGGCGGCGGGCGGAAGCGGAAGAATCCGTTGTATGATGCGGAGGCAATTCTTAAGAATCTGCAGGAGGCTGCGGCTGCGGCATACCAGGAGACAGAGCCGGCGGAAGACGGAAGCGTGCGTCATCCGACGCTGGCTCAGATCGGGGAGAAGATCGGCGCGAATCCGATTAAGGTAAGAAAGCTTCTGATTACGGCAGGCGTGTATGAATCGGAGATTGCGGATCAGGTCAGGGAGTGCTTCCGGAAATATCAGAAGCTGTTTGAAGCGCAGTGGAAATCAGGCGGGGAGAATGGACTGGAAGCGCAGGAGAAACCGGGAGGCCGGTCCGATGCGGAGAGCTTTGTTCATAAGCATGCGATTGAAGCGGTGATGCGGGAGCTGAAGCTGTCCCGCGCATCGGTGACATCATACCTGCCGTACAGCAAGACGGTGTATTTTCCGGCGGGCTGTGATACGGATTGTATCAGCGCGGGCGCGCAGCGGGTGCGCCGCATCCGGGAACGAGGAAAACTTTCTAAGCGGTTTATCCGGCAGCTGGAGCAATGCGGGTTCCGTCCGAAGGAGCGGGAATTTACAAAACTTGCCGATGAACTGTGGCAGCTGATTGTGATTCACCAGGGATGTCATTTTAAGACGGTCGGCGGCCTGAATTTTACATACCGGGTGGGAGAAAAGAATGGTGTTGCGGGCCGGGAGCTGTTTTTTGACCGGAAGGAAAAGTCGATTACCAAATCAACCGTTGATAAAGCGTTTCAGAAGGCGCTTGAGTTAGTTGCCGCGGATCGGGAATCCGGCGGAAAGGGCAAAATTCAGGGGCCGAAAAAGCTTGGAACCTTCGGGGCAAGCTATATTTATGGAATCTTTGTCCGGATCGGCATCGTCTGTCCGCAGTAAATTATGGTGGAGTCTCGTTTCCGTGTTGTTATCGAATGGAAAATTGTGTATAATGAATATCAGTGCTGACAACACGCGGGACGCGTAGAAAATGAGGTGTGGGGATGAAAAACCGGAAAAAGGCGGCTGTCTGGATCAAGACGGCGCTTGGCGGGACTGCGGTATGCGGCGTGCTGCTGAATTTGGGGGTGTTCCCGATTGTGGGAAGCGAATTTGTACGCAGGAATCCGCTGTATGCGCATGCGTACTGGCCGTGGATTCTGTTTCTGTGGCTGACAGCGGTTCCTGCGTTTGCCGGGACCTGTTTTTCATGGAGAGCGGCGGATGCGATTGGCCGCGGTACGTTTTTTACAGAATCCTGCGCGGCACTCTTAAGAAAAATTTCGGCTGTCTGGACAGTCAGTACGGCACTGATACTTGTGGGGAATATTATACTGTTCGCAGTAAGGATGAGCCATCTGTGTGTTCTGGTGTTTTTTCTGGTATTTTGCTTTGCTGACATGGCAGCGGCAATTTTCTTCGGCTGGCTGGCGTCGGTCGCTGCGAGAGGAGCAGTGAATGAATAAAAGTGAGATACAGTCTGAAAAAAAGACAATTTTAATTGTAGATGATCTGGAAATCAACCGGGAGCTCCTGATTGGAATTCTGCAGCCGGATTATACGCTGCTGGAGGCCGGGAGCGCTGCTGAGGCGATTAAGGTTCTGACGGAGAACCTGTATACGGTGGATTTGATTCTGTTGGATATTGTGATGCCGGGGAAGAACGGGTTTGAAGTACTCCGGATTATGAAGGAAAACGGATGGCTGAAGTGGATTCCGGCTATCATGATTTCCGCGGAGAATACGCTCGAAAGCGTGGAGCGTGCCTATGAGGACGGAGCAACTGATTATATCGGCCGTCCGTTTGACGCTGCAGTTGTCAGACAGCGCGTTAAGAATACGCTGATGCTGTATTCCAAGCAGAAGAAGCTGATTCAGACCATTGTGAATCAGGTGTACGAGCGGGAAAAGCATGATAACATGATGGTAAACATTCTGAGTAATATCGTGGAGTTCCGGAATGGGGAGAGCGGTCTTCATGTGATCCATATCAGGTCTATTACCGAGAAAATGTGTAATTATCTGGTGGATGAGGGGCCGCCTCCGTACCGACTGAAGCCGGAGGATGTGCCGCTGATTGTGACAGCATCCGCACTTCACGACGTTGGAAAGATTGCGATTCCGGAAAAGATTCTGAACAAGCCCGGGAAACTGACAGCAAAAGAGTTTGAGCAGATCAAGACGCATACGGTGATCGGCGCGTCAATGATGGAGAAGCTCATTCAGTATCAGAATGAGCCGTTGATTCGTGTGGCGCACGATATCTGCCGCTGGCACCATGAACGATGGGACGGAAAGGGATATCCAGACGGTCTGAAGGGAAACGAGATTCCGGTTTCGGCTCAGATTGTTGCGTTGGCGGATGTATTTGATGCGCTGACAAGCAAGCGCGTTTATAAGGAGGCAATTCCTCCTGAGAAAGCAGTGCGCATGATTCTTGACGGAGAGTGCGGCGCGTTCAATCCGATTCTTCTTGACGGTCTGAAAAAGAAATGGAGAGATCTGGAAAACAGCGCGGAGGACAGCAGCAGTCTGGAGCAGGAGCGGATTAATCATGCGGTTGCGCAGGCACTGAGCAGCGCCGGATTTGAAAACTACGGCGTGAATGAAGATGGAAACTACTGAACAGGAGGAAAGATAAATGACATTAGAAGAGTGTTACATTCAGATGGGCGGCGATTATCAGGGAACGCTGCGCAGACTGTGCAGTGAGAAACTGATGCAGCGTGTGATTTTGAAGTTTCCGGGGGATCCGAGCTACGGCGAGCTGTCACGCACAATGAAGGAAGGGCAGTGGGAGGACGCGTTCCGGGCTGCACATACGCTCAAAGGTGTAAGCCAGAACCTTGGAATGACGGCTCTGTATGAGCCGACGGCGGAGCTGACGGAGCTGCTGCGCGGCGGAAAGAATCCGGGCGCGACCGACCTGATGACAAAAATTGACGCGGCATATGAGCGGACAATTGCGGCGATTCAGCGTTTGCAGGAAAGCAATTTCCAGTAAGTAAAAAGATCCGGAACCTTGCGGTTTTCGGATCTTTTTTTGCTTTACAGGAAATTGCTTTCCTGCAAAGTAAAAACGCTCCGCGGGGATGCGCACTGCGACGTACAATGTAGATGTCGCAAGCGACCGCCGCAGGCGCGGGAATGTGCCAAGGCCCATTCTTTGTTCAGAGCGGCATTTGCGCGTCAGCGGATTCCATAAAGATGACCATTGAATTCCTTGAACAGGGATTCTTCCTGTTTCCGGAGAAAGATAGTAACATCGTTGTCACCGAAGTATGCCTGGATGTGGAGCGAGCCGACGCAGGTATCAAGCAGATGGACGCGGATGTAGAGGCAGTCCGGAGACAGCCAGAGGCCGCTTGCCGCGTATTTGTATCCGTAGATCGGAAGCCTGCTTTCTGCCATGCGGCCGATGCCGAAGACTATACGGCAGTCCGTTCCCTGGTAGCGGTAAGAAAATACGCCCTCCCGATGGCTGAAGGAGAAGGAAACAGAATGAAATCCGGGTGCATTGCTGTCCAAAGCAGCCGCGGCATCCGCCGAGAAGGCATCAGCCGGAAGAATCCGGTAGCGAAGCTCGTCAATTTCTGCCTGGCGGGGACCGCGGAGCGGCCCGTATCCGTCCGGGAACGGAATGCTGTCAGATGGAGCAAGCGGTTCAATCTGCAGCGTCTGAAGGGTCTGGGAAAGAGCTTCCTGCCAGGAACGGGTCGGCCGGATCGGGCCGTTTTCCGGAAGCGGAAGCAGATGATCAAACAGTGCGTCATAGATGACCTGGTTGCCGCCGCCGTAGCCCTGCGTATCGGCAGTCGTAACGCAGATCAGCTCATGCTGCGGCATCATAACTGCGAGCTGTCCGCCCATGCCGTAGCAGATGATGCTTCCGTGGCGGCCGCGCCAGAACTGGTAGCCGTATCCGAGGCATTCCTCCGGAATTGGACCGGTGACACAGTTCGGGGTCAGGCAGGAGCAGGCTTCACGCAGATACCAGTCAGGCAGGTACTGTGTGCCGTTGAGATTGCCGTTGTTCATAACGAGAATCGCAAAACGCAGCAGATCGCGCGGGGTCGCCATCAGGCCGGAGCCTCCGGCGGAGGTACCGAATGGATCTTCGATAATATACGCTTCCTTCGAGAAACCGATGTCATCAAGACAAACCTCGCGCAGAAAATCAAGCAGCTTTTTGCCGGTCAGCTTTTCAACCAGCGCGCAGAGCGTGTGGGACGATGAGGTGTCATAATGGAAGACAGTTCCCGGCTTATGGGTCGGCGGCACGGTAAAAAAGCTCTGAACCCAGTTGGTTTCCGGGTGGATTTTATAGGTGGTCGCGGCATGGCAGGAACGCATCATCAGCATATCGCGGATGGTGGTCTGTGCCAGCCAGGGGTGCACCTGCTTGGGAAGGTACTCCGGAAAATAACGGATAATCGGATCATCAAGGCTGCAGCGTCCGCGGTCACACAGGACGCCGACGGCAGCGGAAACAAAGCTTTTGGTAACGGAAAACATCCGGTGCAGTTCATCCTTCCGGCACGGCGCATAGTAGCCTTCCGCAATCAGCTTCCCGCGCCGCCACAGCAGCAGGCTGTGCATCGGGATTCCTTTTTCCTTCAGATCGGCAATCAGTGAGGAAATAACGCGGGAGGGGATGCCAACGTCCTCAGGAGTGGCCGGAGTCAGTAAATTCAGTTTCATAAATGTTATCCTTTCTTCGTGTGGCAAAGAGCCGAAAGAGCCGGGAAACCGTTTGCAGGGCAATATCTGCCAGACGGTTTGACAGCTCAGCTTTCAGGCGATGAGATTTCGCGTAAAGCGGATATTCGCAATTGAAGCAGGGGACTTCCTTGATTTGTTAAACCATCACATGATTTAATGTCAGTCCGGAAATATCGCTGGAGACAAAGGACTGCTCTGCCTGGATGGAGATATTCTCCAGGATGACATCTTCGAGCTTCTGCTCCGGCAGACCCTTCAGCAGGATTGCCGTGCCGCAGCCGCTGCCGGAGACGTTCCGGATCATAATGCGGCGGAAGACCGGCGGTGTCAGTGTTTTCGGAACAACCGTACTCGCGTCGTAGAACATGTTAATCAGAATGGCTTCTAACGGCGTGTTGTCGATCTGAATCCGTTCAAACAGGACGTCTTCCACAACGCCGCCGCGTCCGCGCATGGATTTTAAGCGGATGCCCTGCGCAGGGCCGTCGATTTCACAGTCACAGGCATAAATATGGCGTACATTGCCGGATTCAGCGCTTCCGATGACCAGGCCGCCGTGTCCGCCGGTCATGCGGCAGTTACGGATGACAATATCCTCGCAGGGAATGCCGACACGCCAGCCGTCTTCGTTGATGCCGGAATTGATTGCGATGCAGTCGTCTCCGGTTTCAAACCGGCAATTTTCGATCAGGACGCGTCGGCAGGAATCCGGGTTGAGACCGTCGGTATTCGGGCCGTGGGTGCTGACGTTGACGCTGCGGACTGTAACCTCGGAGCAGTAAACCGGATGAATCGTCCACTGCGGGCCATCGGTGATGGTAAAATCAGAAAGAAGGATGCGGCTGCAGCGTACAAACTGGAGGAAGGACGGGCGGAGTGCGTCGGCTTCCGTGCCGAAAATACGCTCTTCCACCGGAGTGCCGGACGCTCCTGCGTTGTACAGACGGTCGGCGCCGGGCTGCTGGAGTTTTTTCCAGGGCCACCAGGCGTTGCCGTTTCCATCAAGCGTCCCGGTTCCTGTAACCGCAATATCGGTGCAGTCAATCGCGTAGATCAGCGGTGAATAATTGTAGCATTCGGTTCCTTCCCAGCGGGTAAAGACAACCGGAAGGTAATCGGATGGCCGGTTGGAAAAGCGGAGGACGGCGCCTTCCTTCAGGTGGAGACAGATATGGCTTTTTAAGCGGATCGGCCCGGTTTCGTGGATGCCGGAATCGACAACAACCGTTCCGCCGCCAAGAGCCGCGCAGGCATTTACGGCAGCCTGTACAGACGGGTAGGATTCACAGAAAATGATGCGTTTCGGGATGGACGGAGACAAAATTTCATCCATCGGGAACGGCGTTCCATAGGGCGACATTGACCCGGCGGACGCAAACCGGGATCCAACAGACAGATTAGAATCGGTAATCATAAGAAGAAAACTCCTTTCGCCGGGAAGCCCCGACTGATATTGTATACAATTTTAGAAAAAATAACGAAAATTACAAGTTTTTCGTTCGGAAAATGGCAGCACGATTGATTTCTATTATATCAATTTATAAAATGACTTTCAAGGAAAAGAAGAGAATCTTAAAAAAACAACAAATTTCCAGGAAATAAACAATTGATTTTTGAAAACATTTATAGTATGATAAAAGCAATCAGGGGTAGTGTCGGCGAGCGTGTAACGGTTCGCAGTAAATATACTCAATTGCAGAATTGATGGAAATTTGAAAAAATTTCCGAAATCGGCGGCTGACGCAAGGTCTGAAAACGTTTAAGGAGGAGAGATTTACAATGAAAAGAAGAGTATTTGGAACTCTGCTTGCATCTGCAATGGTTGTTTCTGGACTGACTGTTCCGGCAGCGGCAGATGAGATTGAGAAGCCGGAGAAGATTACCATGATGGTAGATGGTACATTCTATACCGCTCAGAATGGACAGGATGAGTGGGTGCAGAAGTTTAAAGAGCTGACTGGTATTGAGCTTGAAATTATTCAGCCGGATCACTCCAGCTACTATGATGTTCTGAGTCAGACCATCGCCAGCGGCGAGCTGCCGGATGTAATTCTTCTGAACGCAACCTATTACGCAAGCTATGCGTCTGAAGGTATCCTGTGGGATATGACTGATGCATGGGAGGCGTCCGAGGCACGCGCGGCTCTGAACGAGTCTGATCTTGCAGTTGAGGATGCAAAGTACATCGACGGCCATCTGTATGGAATTACCAGAGGCAGAGGCAACGGTACTGTTACCTATCTTAAGAAGGCATGGCTTGACAATGTAGGTCTGGACGCTCCGACCAACTACGAAGAGTATCTGGCAGTCTGCGACGCGTTCACCAATGGTGATCCGGATGGCGACGGCGTTGACGGCAACACCTATGCGGTTTCCGCAGCTGGTCTGATCGGACCGGAGAATCCGTATGTAAACTATCTGCCGGAGTTCTATCAGGATGCGTATCCGAGCTTCTATCAGAAGGAAGATGGAACCTGGGTTGACGGCTTTACTGAGCCGGCAATGAAGGAAGCGCTGCAGAGACTGAAGGACGCTTATGCCAAGGGTTATATCGATCCGGAAACTCTGACCAATGATACCAAGGCTGTCCGCAACAAGTTCTTTGAGAACAAAACCGGTATTATGACCTACTGGGCTGGTAAGTGGGCAAACACTCTGAAGGTAAATCTGGAAGCCAATGAGGTTGACAGCGAGCTGGTTGCAATCCCGCCGATCGAGGAAGTCGGAACCTATATTGACCGCTGCACCGGCGGCTGGTCCATTACCACTGCTTGTGAGAATCCGGAAGGCGTATTCAAGTATTTCATCGAGCCGATGTTCTTAGGCGGCGAGTATCAGGCACTGTGGACATTTGGTGTTGAGGGTGTTCACTGGACCATGGATGCAGGCGAAGTTTGCGGCGTTGAGTATGAAGAGGGTCAGCTTCACGGACTTGAGTCCCGTGAGACTCCTGGAACTCCGTATCCGTTTGACTGCCTGGCACTTGATATCGGTATCTCCGATGAGTTCGCAAAGGAATATCCGCTGGTAAGCCCGGAAGACGCAGTCGCTTCTCAGGAGCTGTTTAATGCAAACTCCAGAGCAGAGAAGCTGGTTATGTCTACGGATGAG
>CAJMMH010000090.1 GCA_905214365.1 uncultured bacterium | reverse complement strand
AGAATTAACCTGTTAAACTGTTGTCAGAGACAGCATGGCGGCGCCGGCAGAACGGGTAAGTTTCCGGAGATACCGACACGCCCTCAGATAGCAAGAAGACTCCGGTGACGGAATCATTAGGAGGAAAGATAGATGAGCATATTGACAAAAATCTTCGGCACGCACAGTGAGCGGGAGATCAAAGCCATTCAGCCGACAGTAAACAAGATTCTCGGAATGAGAGAGCAGATGATGCAGCTCAGCGATGAGCAGCTGCACGACAAGACTGCGGAGTTTAAGGAGCGGCTGGCAAAGGGCGAGACACTGGATGATCTGCTGCCGGAAGCGTATGCGACTGTGCGTGAGGCGTCTAGACGTGTACTTGGAGAGGAACACTATCCGGTGCAGCTGATGGGTGGTATCATCCTTCATCAGGGGCGTATTGCCGAGATGAGAACCGGTGAAGGAAAGACGAACGTGGCGGCGCTTCCTTCTTATCTGAACGCGCTTGAAGGCAAGGGCGTTCATGTCGTTACCGTCAATGATTACCTGGCGCAGCGTGACGCGGAGAACGAGGGAAAGGTTCACCGTTTCCTTGGACTGACGGTTGGCTGCGTTCTGAACAGTATGAACAATGATGAGCGCCGGGAGGCATATGCCTGCGACATTACGTATGTCACGAACAATGAGCTTGGTTTTGATTATCTGCGTGACAATATGGTCATCTATAAGGAGCAGCTTGTTTTAAGAGACCTGCACTATGCGATCATTGATGAGGTTGACTCCATCCTGATTGATGAAGCGCGTACTCCGCTGATCATTTCCGGTCAGAGCGGCAAGTCCACTAAGCTGTATGAGGTCTGCGATATTCTTGCGAAGCGCCTGCAGAAGGGCGAGGCAAGCGGCGAGTTCTCCAAGGTCAACGCTCTGATGGGTGAGGAGATCACGGAGACTGGTGATTTCGTTGTCAATGAGAAGGATAAGACGGTTAACCTGACGGAGCAGGGTGTTCACAAGGTTGAGGAGTTCTTCCATATTGAGAACCTGGCGGATGCCGAGAACCTGGAAATCCAGCACAACATGATTATGGCGCTGAAGGCGAACTACATGATGTTCCGCGATCAGAACTATGTCGTAAAGGACGACGAAGTTATGATCGTTGATGAGTTTACCGGACGTATCATGCCGGGCCGCCGTTATTCAGACGGTCTGCATCAGGCGATCGAGGCGAAGGAGCATGTCAAGGTAAAGCGCGAGAGCAAGACACTCGCAACGATTACCTTCCAGAACTTCTTCAATAAGTTCGCAAAGAAGAGCGGCATGACCGGTACAGCGCTGACAGAGGAGCGCGAGTTCCGCAACATCTACGGCATGGATGTTATTTCCATTCCGACCAACCGTCCGATTGCCCGTATTGACCATGAGGATGCCGTTTACAAGACAAAGAAAGAAAAGTTCAATGCGGTTGCGAATGAGGTAGAGGAAACCTACCGCAAGGGTCAGCCGGTTCTGGTTGGTACTGTCAACATTGATACGTCTGAGATGCTCAGCGCGATGCTGCGCCGCCGCGGAATCCCGCATCAGGTTCTGAACGCAAAGTTCCATGAGATGGAGGCAGAGATCGTTTCCAAGGCCGGTATTCATGGATCCGTAACGATTGCGACCAATATGGCAGGACGTGGTACGGATATTAAGCTGGACGCGGAGTCAAGAGCGCTCGGCGGTCTGAAGATCGTTGGTACGGAGCGCCATGAGTCCCGCCGTATTGATAACCAGCTGCGCGGACGTTCCGGACGTCAGGGCGATCCGGGTGAGTCCCGTTTCTATATTTCTCTGGAGGACGATCTGATGCGCCTGTTCGGATCTGACCGGATTATGAGTGTGTTCAATGCGCTCGGCGTACAGGAGGGCGAGCAGATTGAGCATAAGATGCTGTCCAGCGCAATTGAGAAGGCGCAGAAGAAGATTGAGGGCAACAACTACGGAATCCGTGAGAATCTGCTGAAGTACGACGAGGTTATGAACGAGCAGCGTGAGATCATCTATGCGGAGCGCCGCCGCGTGCTTGACAATGACAACATGCGCGAGGTTGTGCTGAAGATGGCGAGAGAGATCGCGGCATCGGCAGTCAACGGCTGTATTGCCGACGAGCAGGATCCGAAGGACTGGAACTTAGAGGCGCTGAATCTGGAGCTGAGAGCCATCATTCCGATGGATCAGATTACTATGGATGTATTCCAGACCCAGGGTAAGCCGGTAACGAAGGCGGGCCTGACTGAGTGGCTGCAGGAGAAGGCGGTTGAGGCATACGAGAAGAAGGAAGCCGAGTTTGATGAAGAGGAAAAAATCCGTGAGCTTGAACGCGTGGTTCTGTTAAAGACCATCGACCGTAAGTGGATGGATCACATTGATGATATGGAGCAGCTGCGCCAGGGTATTGGCCTGCAGGCGTACGCGCAGAGAGATCCGCTGAATGAATACAAGCTTGCTGGTTACGATATGTTCAACGCGATGATGGCAAGTATCCGCGAGGATACCGTTCGTGTCCTGATGCATGCGAAGATCGAGGCTCCGGCAGAGCGTGAGCAGGTTGCAAAGGTAACCGGAACCAATAAGGACGACTCAGCCGCAAAGGCTCCGGTACGCCGCAAGGCTCCGAAGATTCAGCCGAACGATCCGTGCCCGTGCGGCTCCGGAAAGAAGTATAAGCAGTGCTGCGGACGTTTCGCAGAGTAATACATGTATTCCTGATTTTCGCAGCGTGTGAACTGTAATGGAGTATATGAAAGAAAGTAGAGGAAAAAGCATTGGTAGAGTTAGACCAGTATAAGTATACGCTTTCCACCCTTGAGGCTCCGTTAAAGGATCTTGGAAAGTCCCTGAGCCTTGATGCGAAGAAGGAAAGGATTGCGGAGCTTCAGCGCTACATGGAGGCGCCGGATTTCTGGGATGATGTGGAGCGCTCCCAGAAGATGACGAAGGAACTGAAAAACCTTCAGGATACCGTAAAGACATTTTCCGATCTGGAAGCACAGTTCGAGGATATCGGACTGATGATTGAGATGGGAAATGAAGAGAATGATCCGGATGCGGTTGAGATGGTTGCGGAGTCTCTGACAGAGTTCCAGCAGGCATTTGAGCAGCTGCGTCTGAGCACGCTTCTGAACGGCGAATACGACAAGAACAACGCGATTCTGCGTCTGAATGCCGGAGCGGGCGGCACCGAGGCCTGCGACTGGGCGAGCATGCTGTACCGCATGTATACCCGTTATGCGGAGCGCAAGGGCTTTTCCGTTGAGGTGCTTGATTTCCTTGACGGCGACGAAGCAGGAATCAAGTCTGTTACGATCCAGATAAACGGCGAAAACGCGTACGGTTATCTGAAGTCAGAGAAGGGCGTTCACCGTCTGGTTCGCATTTCTCCGTTCAATGCGGCGGGCAAGCGTCAGACTTCCTTTGTATCCTGTGATGTTATGCCTGATATTGAGGAAGATCTGGATGTGGAGATCAAGGATGATGATATCCGTATCGATACCTATCGTTCGAGCGGCGCAGGCGGACAGCATATCAACAAGACGTCTTCTGCAATCCGTATCACGCACTTCCCGACCGGAATCGTTGTTACCTGCCAGAATGAGCGTTCCCAGTTCCAGAATAAGGATAAAGCAATGCAGATGCTGAAGGCAAAGCTGTATATGCTCAAGCAGCAGGAGAATGCTGAGAAGCTTTCCGGCATCCGCGGCGAGGTACGTGATATCGCGTGGGGCAGCCAGATCCGTTCCTATGTCCTTCAGCCGTACACGATGGTCAAGGATCACCGGACCGGCCAGACCAACGGAAACGCGGCAAGCGTTCTTGACGGCAGTCTGGATGATTTCATCGGCGCATATCTGCGCTGGATCAATACCGGTGAGAAGGTTTCCGACGATACCGGAGACAACGAATAAAATGCGGTGATAAACCAAATGGGGCAGCATGCGGGGCAGACTCGTGTGCTGCCCTTTCAATTGGACGCGGCTGAAATGGGCCCGGCAGAAACGCGATCAGACAGAAACGGATTTTGCCGAGGAAATGCGGACACTTGTGATCAGGCAGGAACGGGTTTTGATGCGGAATGGAGCAAATGTCGCTAAAATGCGGCAGCGGAGGACTTGATTTTTCCGGAAAAGTATGGTAAACTCTTTCAGGTGAACACAGATGTTCATATCACGCGTACACGAGGTGAAGGATGAAACGGGAAAAATCAGACGGCGATACCTATTATGTCGTAAAAAAGAGGGCGCTGCCGGAGGTACTTCTGAAGGTAGTGGAGGTAAAACGGCTTCTGGAAGCGGAGCCGGGTACTACGGTGCAGAAGGCTGCGGAAACAGTGGATCTGAGCCGCAGTTCTTTTTATAAGTACAAGGATGATATCTTTGTTTTCCATGAAAACGTCAGAGGAAAGACGATAACCTTTCTGTTGGTGATTGAGGATGTGCCGGGAATCCTGGCAGATCTGCTCCGGCTGGTAGCGCAGTACCGCGCCAACATTCTTACCATTCATCAGACAATCCCGATCAATGGGATTGCGACGCTGACGATGAGCGTGGACATTCTGGCGGATTCTGAGGATGTATCGCATATGCTGGATGCGATTGAAAGCGTAGAGGGTGTTCACGAACTGAAAATTCTTGGAAGAGAATAACTGCCGCAGACCGGCTGCCAGAGCATGTTGCAGACTTGCTCTAGGACGGCAGCTGTCCGGCATCTGGAGGAGAAGGACATGATAAAAGTTGCAGTGCTTGGATACGGCAATATCGGTTCCGGAGTGGTAGCCGTGCTGTTGAACAACAAAGAAGAAATTGCGAAGCAGGCAGGAGATGAGATTGTTCCGGTCCGCGTGCTGGATCTGCGGGATTTTCCCGGAGATGCGATGGAAGACAAGGTTGTCAGGGATATCAGTCTGATTACCGGCGATCCGGAGATTTCCATTGTTGTTGAGACTATGGGAGGCACAAAGCCCGCGTATGATTTTGTAAAGGCCTGCCTGATGGCCGGCAAGCATGTCGCGACGTCCAATAAGGAGCTGGTTGCGGTACATGGACCGGAGCTGCTGAAGATTGCGAAGGAGCATGGCGTAAACTTCCTGTTTGAGGCAAGCGTCGGCGGTGCGATTCCGATTATCCGACCGTTGGTTTCCTGCGTAACCGCTGATCCGGTGACCGAGATTACGGGAATCCTCAATGGAACAACCAACTTTATGCTGACAGCTATGGCGGAAGAGGGATGCGCGTATGAGGATATTCTTCGCAAGGCGCAGGCGCTCGGTTATGCGGAGCGCAATCCTTCTGCTGATGTTGAGGGCTTTGATGCCTGCCGCAAGATTGCGATTCTATCCTCGATTGCATTTGGTCAGTGGGTGGATTTCAACGATATTTATACCGAAGGAATCACAAAGATCACAGACGCGGATATGGCCTATGCGAGAAAGATGGGAATGTCGATCAAGCTGTTCGGAACCAGCCGCAGGGGCGCGGACGGTGTTGTCGCGATGGTAAGCCCGGTTATGATCAGCAGAAATCATCCGCTTTACTCAGTTAACGGCGTTATGAATGCAGTTCTGGTGCGCGGAGAGATGATGGGTGATCTGATGTTTTACGGCGCAGGAGCAGGAAAACTTCCGACCGCGACCGCAGTTGTCGCGGATGTGGTTTCAGCGGTTCGCCATCCGCATGGCGGAGAGATCCATCCGTATGCAGAGGGCAAACTGGAGCTGGTATCCGCAGCGAAGGAGAAGAGAGTCTGGTTTGTACGGATTGACGGCGAGCTGAACCAGGAGGCGCTTGATGCGTTTGGAGCGACTGAGGTAGTCCTGGTAGACGGAAGAAAGGATTTTGCATGCCTGAGTGCGCCGATGAGTGAGGAAGAGCTGCAGCCGCTTCTTGAAACCTATCCGGTTCTCAGCCATATCCGCCTGGCAGAGTGAGCTGTAATCAAAACCGGGAAACGGAGTCCCGCGTCATTTACTGGGTGCTGCTTGGCGGCTGTCTGGCAGCGCTTGGGTTCCGCGGTCTGATTCATGTGTTCCATCTGGAGCAGATTTTTGATGCGTCGTGTCCATTTTGGAAACTGACCGGTCTGTACTGTCCGGGCTGCGGGGGGACGAGGGCAATCCGGGCACTGCTGCAGGGGGATATTCTGCTCAGTCTCAGATGCCATCCGCTGATTTTATACCTGGCATGCTTTCTGACTGTGTTTCTTGGAAGCAATACGCTGTCGCTTCTTTCAGGAGGACGGATCTGGGGAATGCAGTGGAAAAATCGATGGCTGTGGCTTGCGGTTGTTGTGACGGCGGTGAACTGGATTGTGAAAAACTGGATGCTTCTGCAGTACGGGATTGAGCTGCCAAAGCGTGTTTGACTGATAGAAAAGCCGTGCATCAGAACGCGAAAAAGCGTTTCGATGCACGGCTTTTCATTATTGCTGGCTGTACTGGGCTACGCTGTCCCAGAGCATCTGATAAAGCTTGTCGTAATACTCCTTGAACTCCGGAGATGTCTCCATCAGGTACGGAACCAGAACATAGGTAAGAAGGATCGAACCGATGATCATGGCAAGCGCGATGCTGCTGATAATGATAGCGGCAACCGCGTGCGGATACCAGCGCTTTTCCTCATTGTTAAAAAAGCGGGAACAGATACCGAGCGTCAGTCCCATGATAGAAGAAAGAATCGATGCGTAAGGGCTGCAGCAGCATAAAAAAATGGTTGCTACCGAGCAGGCAAGCGCGATCACTGCAAGGTTATTGGGTTTGTGTTTCTGGGGCGGAATCGGATGACCGTTCGGATCGTGGTCCTGAGGTGCATGCGCCCGCTCGTAGTTGTAGGCCTGATCCGGATTGTAATCATCGTTCCGGTTCTGATTGTCATTCATAAAATAAAGGACTCCTTTCGTAAGATATGTACTCCCGGAGTCCCGCAAGTTCAGGCACAACAGGATTCTGAGGGTGCATTTATGCCGTGCGCACTTCACAGACGGATCGTTTTTGGTCTTGCAGAACTGGCAGAAAAAGCCAGCGAAACAGAGAGTCAGGATTGCGCAAACAGCCGGAATGTGATATGATGAAATATAAGCATTGTCCATGAAAAGGGATGCCGGTCATGCCTTTGCGATAAGGCTTTTGATCTTCACATCATATATCAAGATACCGGGGCACGCAAAGCACGCGGCAATCCGGTATCAAAGGGCAAAATATCGATTGCCTCAAACATCACGGTAAAAGTATAGCATGGACAGGAAAAAATAACAAGACACAAAGTCAGACTGGAGTGACAGGATGGATATTGCAGCGCAGATTGCAAAAGAACTTGGAATCAAGACCAGCCAGGTACAGGCGGTAATCGGACTGTTGGAGGAAGGAAACACCATTCCTTTTATTGCACGTTACCGCAAGGAGGCGCACGGCGCGCTGGATGACGAGGTGCTGAGAAATCTGGAAGAGCGTCTGGCATACCTTAGGAACCTGGAAGAAAAGAAGCAGGCGGCTGCGTCCGCAATGGAGGAACTTGGTGTACTGACCGGCGAACTGACGGGAAAGCTTGATCGGGCGGAGACACTGGCGGAGGTTGAGGATATCTACCGGCCGTACCGCCCGAAGCGGCGTACCCGTGCGATGATCGCGAAGGAAAAGGGACTTGAACCGCTGGCATCGCTGCTGCGCCTGCAAAAGACCAGAAAGAGTCCGCTGCAGGAGGCTCAGGCATATGTATCGGAAGGGAAAGCGGAGACGGCGGAGGAAGCGCTTGCCGGAGCGAGGGACATTATCGCGGAGCAGATTTCCGATGATGGAGATTTCCGTTCCTGGATCCGGAAGACGGCAGGGGCGCAGGGAAGCCTGCAGGCCGCTGCGGCGAAGGACGCGGAGGAAAACTCCGTTTACGAGACGTACCGGGATTTTCAGTCCCAGCTGACCCGGCTTTCCGGCTATCAGATCCTTGCTTTGAACCGCGCGGAGAAGGAAAAGCAGCTGACGGTACATGTGGCAATGCCTGATGAGCAGATTTGTTCCTTTTTGGAGAGGCAGGTGATTACCAATCCGGGTGCGCCGACCGCCCCCTTCTTAAAGGAAGCGGCGAGAGACGCGTGGGACCGGCTGATTGAACCGGCAACGGAGCGGGAGCTGCGTGCGCAGCTGACGGAAAAAGCGGAAGAAAGCGGGATGAAGGCGTTTGCCGGAAATCTCCGTCAGCTTCTGATGCAGCCGCCGATTGCCGGGCAGACCGTGCTTGGATGGGATCCGGCGTTCCGGACCGGCTGCAAACTTGCCGTTGTAGATCCGTTAGGACGTATTCTGGATACCGCGGTGATCTACCCGACGCAGCCGCGCTGTGATGTGGAAGGCTCTAAGAAGGTGCTGAAACGCCTGATTGAGAAGTATGGGATAACATTGATTTCCGTTGGAAACGGAACTGCGTCAAGAGAGTCCGAGCAGGTGATCATTGAACTGATCCATGAACTGAAGACACCGGTTTCCTATGTGATCACTAATGAAGCGGGAGCATCGGTTTATTCGGCCAGCAAGCAGGCGACGGAGGAACTGCCGGGTTTTGATGTCGGGCAAAGAAGTGCCGTTTCCATTGCGCGCCGCCTGCAGGATCCGCTTGCGGAGCTGGTTAAGATTGATCCGAAGGCAATCGGAGTCGGCCAGTATCAGCACGACATGAACCAGAAAAAGCTGGGCGAAGTGCTTCACGGCGTGGTTGAGGACTGCGTCAATCAGGTTGGCGTCAATCTGAACACTGCTTCCGCGGCGCTGCTTGGTTATGTATCTGGTATTTCGCCGGCGGTCGCGCGCAATATTGTGGCGTGGCGGGAGGAAAATGGCCGGTTTACTGACCGCAGGCAGCTTCTGAAGGTCGCAAAGCTTGGACCGAAGGCGTTTGAGCAGTGCGCGGGTTTCCTGCGTATCCGCGGGGGCAGCAACCCGCTTGACGCGACAGCGGTTCATCCGGACAGCTATCCGGCGGCAGCACTGATCTTAAAGATGCTTGGGTTTGCGCCGGAGGATATCCTGAACGGAAAGACAGCAGGTATCAGCAGGCGCGTGAATCTGGCAGATCTGGAGGCGGAGACCGGCCTTGGCAGGCTGACGCTTTCCGATATTCTGCAGGAGCTTGAGAAGCCGTCACGCGACCCGCGTGACGAGATGCCGAAGCCAATTCTGCGCCGGGATGTGCTGGATATCGAGGATCTGAAGCCGGAGATGGTTCTGAAGGGAACCGTCCGTAATGTTGTTGATTTTGGCGCGTTCATTGATATCGGTGTGCATCAGGACGGACTTGTGCATCTGTCTCAGATTTCCGATCACTATATCCGCCATCCTTCTGAGGTGCTGAAGGTCGGTGATATTTTTTAGGTACTGGTACTCATCGTGGATCTGAAGAAAATGAGGATCGGCCTGAGCATGAAAGGAATCCAGAAGCGTTCTTAAGGCAGCGGCGG
>CAJMMH010000089.1 GCA_905214365.1 uncultured bacterium | reverse complement strand
GACTCTCAGCGGTCTGCTTTTAACGGATTTGATTTACCTTGCAATTGCCCAACGGCACATGGCTGAAACAGAACGGGCAATTCAGGAAACCAAGGACGCCGTATCCAGGCTCTGGAAAGAATAAAAAGCGCCCGCTTTTTCTGGTATCTGAAGATACGGAAAGAGAACGGGCACTTTTTTGCAATGTCCGGCAATGAAACCGTCCATCAGATTTCCGGAAAACCGGCGGCGCGGCGTGCAAGGCAGAGCGCTCCATCGGCGGCTGTTCCGCGGAGACGGATGAGCTGAACGGACGGATCATAGTTATGCCACAGGCGCGCCAGCTCCTCGGCAACCGGACGGAAATGGAACAGGATTCCGCCGTTTAGGAAAATGCGGCAGTCTGAGGCCGACAACCCGGCTTTTTTCCAGGTATTCTTTGTCAGATCGAACAGATTCCTGGCGGCATGGGTAAGGATTTCATTTGCCTGCCAGTCTCCCTGCTGTGCTGCTTCCAGGACAGCGGGAGCCAAGGCTGCGATTCTGGATTTGTCAAACGGCGTGCGGTAAACAAAGCCGATAATGCCCTGGCAGTCAGATGCGCCAATGCGGGAAAGCAGCAGCTTTGCAAGCAGGCCTGGCTTTGGAACAGCAGCATCAAGCTGTCTGCAGACGATTTTCAGCGCTTCGGAAGCAATCCAGTAGCCGCTGCCTTCATCGCCGAGCAGGTGGCCGAACCCGCCGCTTCTGGTCTGCGCCCCGGTATGGCTTCTGGCATAGCAGATCGATCCGGTTCCGGAAATCAGAAGCATTGAATCTTCATTAGGAGAGTATACCTCCAGCGGAATCTCCATATCACCGAGAACACGAACGTTTGCGCAGCCGGTAATTTCCCGCAGCATATTGCCAAGCCGTTCTGGTGCATTGGGAGCGGAAATTCCGGCAGTGCCGAGACAGACCGCCTGCGGAGCCAAAGGAGCAAAGCGGATTGCCTTTTCCCATAATTGTTTCAGATGGAGACGTACATCCTCCTCCGATCCGGAGCATAGATTGCTTGGACCGTCCGTTGTCTGGCAAAGCAGCGTTCCATTCCGATCAGCTGCCTGAAGCAGCGTTTTTGTTCCGCCGCCATCAATGCCGATAATACATTCTGTCATGATAACACGTTCCTCCTGCCGGTTTGTCAGATGCAGTCCCGGCAGCTTCTATGGTAGTATGTTTCCACAAAAAAGTCAACTGTAAAAGGCGCCGTAAACTGCGCTGTAAATCAAACGAATACGAGTCATATCCGGCTGTCGGACAGCTGGTAAGAGAGGAGTAATTATGGATAATTATTTGGCAGGCCTGGCAACCGAGCAGGTCAATGAGGAGACCGCGCAGATTGATACCTGTTCCACACTGGAAATGGTGCAGATGATCAACCGCCAGGACGCGATTGCCGCGGAGGCAGTCGCAAAAGAAGCCGGGCACATTGCGGAAGCAATCGACCGCGTCAGCGAGGGCATGAAGAAGGGCGGACATCTGATTTATATCGGAGCAGGAACCTCCGGAAGACTTGGCGTTCTGGACGCGTCAGAGTGCCCGCCGACGTTCGGCGTTGAGGAAACACTGGTACAGGGCTTCATCGCCGGGGGTGACCGCGCGCTGCGCCATGCCATTGAGGGCGGCGAGGATCAGGCGGAAGACGGCATCCGCCTGATTCAGAGCCTGCATCTGACTTCCAATGACAGCGTGGTAGGAATCAGTGCAAGCGGAAGTGCCCGTTATGTCCTTGCCGCAATGGAAGAAGCAAAAAAGGAAGGTGCGCTTGTTGTTGGACTGGCAACCAATCCAGGATCCAAAATGGAGGCAATTGCCGATGTGTGCATAGCTCCGGCTGTTGGTCCCGAGGTCATCAGCGGCTCAACCCGTATGAAGTCCGGAACGGCCCAGAAAATGGTTCTGAATATGCTGTCAACCGGATGCATGGTCCGTCTTGGAAAGGTATACGGAAACCTGATGGTAGATCTGAAGGCATCCAATATCAAGCTGAAGGACCGCGCAGTCCGTCTGGTAGGCAAAGGAGCCGGTGTGCCGGAAGACGCAGCCCGCACTGCGCTTCAGGAAGCAGATCTGGACGTGAAGCTTGCCATCCTGATGCTGAAAACCGGTCTGGAAAAGGAAGCAGCAAAAGCACGCCTTGCGAAGGCGCAGGGACACCTGAGAGAGGCAATTGAGAACCGTTGATTTTTATTGACAAAACCTGTTGGTTTGCTATATAATCGGATTAATCCCGACCGACGTTTAGAGCCGGCCGGGATTTTTTCTTCGCCTGATTTTTACATGAAACTGATTTTCTTTTTTACATGAACGCCGTAAGATAAGTGCTGTACTTCAAAAGCGGTGCAGCCTGATTAATCCAATGTGGTTAAGCGGTATCCGCGCGGCAATCAGACAAAAAAGGAGATTTTCATGAAAGAGCAGATCAGTATGGCAGCGGCAGTTCTTATGGCAGTAAGTGGTTTTGCGGGACGCATGGCATATGCGCAGGAGACAAGTGAGCCGACAGTTGTTCGGGCGACCATTGGTTCAGAGCCGGATAATCTGAATCCGTGGCTTTCGGCAGCAACGGATACCGAAGCTGTATTCCAGAATGCAATCCGGTCGGAACCGGTCCGTTTGTATTCTCAGAGTATGTTCCAGGCCAGAAGATTGTTCTGGAAAAGAATGAAGACTATACGGTACCGTCCAATTATCAGAAGCATATTGACACGGCGCAGATTCTGGCGGAGCAATTAAAAGATATCCATGTAAACGCGACACTGAAGTTAGTAGAATGGGCAACATGGCTCGAAGATGTTTATACGAACGCGCAGTATGAAACGACAATCATCGGACTGACTGGAAAACTGGATCCGAATGATGTGCTTGGACGCTACGCGAGCGGCTGCCGTATGGATTTGCGATCCGAACCAGATTGTTGCAGTACGCTCCGATCTGAAAGGATATACATTCTATCCGGTCGGATTTTTGGATCTGAGCAGCCTGTATTATGAAAAATAATACAAATCAAAACGAATAAAAGGATGAAGTTAACGATGGGCTATTATGTGAAGAAAGCAGCAGGACTGCTTGTAACACTTATTCTGGTGTCCCTGATTACGTTTGGAGTGTTCCAGATTCTTCCGGGAAATCCTGCTTATATTATTCTCGGTGTGGACGCGGACCCAATGCAGATTGAAGCACTGACAGAAAGTATGGGACTGGATCTGCCAATGTATCAGCGGTATTTTAACTGGATCCGTGGACTTCTGGCTGGAGATCTCGGCGTTTCTTACCGCTATCAGCAGCCGGTTGCCGAGCTTTTGACCAGTTCCCTTGAAGTAACGGGCAGTCTTGCGTTCCTGTCACTGCTGCTGACAGCGGCAATCGGGATTCCGGCCGGGATCTGGCTGGCAGGACACAGCAGTAAGAAGTACAGCGTTCCGCTGTCAATGCTTTCCCAGATCAGCCTTTCGATTCCATCCTTCTGTATGGGCGTATTCTTAACGTATCTGTTTGCTGTACGGCTGAAATGGCTGCCGTCCATTGGCTATGTATCGTGGAAAAGCAGTCCGGTGCAGTGGCTGCGGACGCTGGTTCTTCCGGCATTTTCTCTGGCTCTTGGTTCTTCCGCAGTGCTGATCCGGTATATCCGTGTCTCCATTGCGGGACAGCAGAAGCAGGATTATGTGCGCACGGCATACAGCAAGGGACTTCGCCGCAATGAGGTAATGTACAGACATGTGGTCCGCAATTCGCTGATTCCGGTTGTCACCATTCTTGGTATGATGACGGCGGATATTCTCGGCGGAAGTATTATTGTAGAAAATGTCTTTTCTCTTCCGGGAATCGGCCGGCTGATTTCGGTTTCGATTACGAGCCGGGATCTTCCGCTGCTTCAGGGACTGACTTTATATCTCGCTGTAATTGTTGTTATCTGCAATTTTGCGGTCGATCTGATTTATTCTGTGATTGATCCGCGGATCCGGATTAAAAAGTAGGAGGACTTCGTTGATGAAAAAATATTTTCGCGATATCAGCTTTTGCGTCGGCTTCGCAATGGTTGCCGCAATGCTGGCAGTTCTCTGTATCAGTTTTTTCTGGCTTCCGTACGACACAAACACAATGGATCTGGCACTGAAGCTGAAAGGCCCGTCCGCGGTCCACTGGCTCGGTACGGATCAGTTCGGACGCGATATTGCAAGCCGTATTATGAAAGGAATCCAGGTTTCGTTTCTGATTGGTCTGCTTGTGGTTGCCGCAGGTGGGACAGTTGGTACGGTACTCGGCGCGTTTTCCGGTTATTTTGGCGGAAAGACTGATGAAGTGATTATGAAGGTAATTGACGCGCAGATGGCCTTTCCAGGTGTGCTGCTTGCGCTGATGCTGATTTCTGTGTTTGGAAACGGCGTAGAAAATACAATTCTCGCACTTTCGATTATGTCGATTCCCCGGTTTGTCCGGATTTCCAGAAGCGGCTATATGAAGCTTCGGGATGCGGATTTTGTCCGTGCGGAAAAGGTAAGGGGAGCGTCCTGCATCCGGATTATGTTTATCCATATTCTTCCGAACATTGTATCCGAATTAACGGCAACTGCATCGCTGTCGTTCGCGGGAGCAGTCATGTCGGAAGCCGGTCTGAGTTACCTGGGTCTTGGTATTACGCCGCCGGATCCGAGCCTTGGACAGATGTTAAGCGAGGCGCAGTCGTGTATTCTGAAGGCTCCGTGGTATGTTTTGATGCCTGCGGGCGTGATTACAATTCTGGTTATGGGATTTAATCTTCTCGGGGACGGAATCCAGCAGGTCAACGGACAGTAAGGGGGAGTGTATATGGACAGACAGAAATTGAATGCGCTGTCATCGGATGCAGCCAATGCGTCAAAAGCGGCAGCGGGTACAGTTCAGGCAGCAGAAATGGATTCCGTGATCTGCCGCATTGAAGACTTTTCCCTGAGCTTTGAAAAAGAGAAAAAGTGGTACCCGGCAGTCAGCCATATCAGTCTGGATATCCATGCCGGAGAAATGGCTGCGCTGATCGGAGAATCCGGCTGCGGCAAGTCAGTAACTGCGCTGTCGATGATGGGACTTCAGTCGGAAAAGGCCGCGGTTTCCGGACAGATTTTTTTTGAGGGAACCGATCTGACAAAGCTGACAGAAAAGCAATGGGCGGCGCTTCGCGGAAATCGGATTTCCATGATTTTTCAGGAGCCAATGACCGCGCTCAATCCGTTGATTAAGGTGGGAAAGCAGATCGCTGAAAATCTGCGTCATCATCAGAAGATTGGAAAAGCGGAAGCGAAGCAGAAGGTGCTTTCGATGATGAGGCAGGTTGGTCTTCCCGATGTGGAGGCGATGTATGATACCTACCCGCACCAGCTTTCCGGCGGCCAGCGGCAGCGGATTATGATTGCGATGGCATTTATTAATAACCCTGCGCTTTTGATTGCGGACGAGCCGACAACCGCTCTGGATGTGACCATTCAGGCGCAGATTATGGAGCTGATGCGCAAGATGAACCGGGAGCTTGGAAGCGCGGTGCTTCTGATTTCCCACGATCTTGGCGTAGTAAAGCGGCTGTGCAGCCATGTGTTTATCATGTATGCCGGTCATGTCGTGGAAAGCGGATCCGTTGAGGAGATTCTGCGTCAGCCGATGCATCCGTATACCAAGGGGCTGGTTGCGGCGATTCCAAGCGCGTCCAGGCGCGGACAGGAGCTTGCTTCGATTCCTGGTACGGTTCCCGGTATTTTCGCGAGACCGGAAACCGGCTGCGCATTCTGCGGCCGCTGTGCCTGGAAGAAGGAAGTCTGCGAAACGAAGGATCCGCCGGTGATTGATTATAACGGCAGAAGGCTTCAGTGTCATCTGACAGTCAAAGAGATGCTTGCCAGCGCGGGACGCGGACAGGATGCCGGAACCGGGAAGCAGATGGCGGAAGGCAGGGAGGAGCGCTGATGCAGAATACAGAGAAAAAAGAGCTGCTTCGTCTAGAGCATGTGACGAAAATATACCGGGACAGCAGGCGCAGCCACGTCCGAGCAGTTGATAATTTATCCTTGTCTGTCTATGAAGGCGAAACCCTCGGATTGGTCGGAGAATCCGGATGCGGCAAATCAACGACCGGAAATATGCTGGTGCATCTGCTGACAGCAGATGAAGGAACGATTACATTCCGCGGCCAGGATATTACGCATATGAAGGAACGGGAGTTTCATCCGTTTCGCCGGGAAATCCAGATGGTTTTTCAGGATCCGTATTCGTCCATCAATCCGCGCAAGAAGCTTGGCTGGCTTTTAGAGGAGCCGTTAGTGATTCACCGGAAGGATCTGACGAAGGAGCAGCGGAAAGAAAAAGTACGGGAAATGATGCGGGTTGTCGGACTGGATGAAGGGTATCTGAACCGGTATCCGAAGGAACTTTCCGGCGGCCAGCGGCAGCGGATTTCAATTGCGCTCGCCCTGATTTTAAATCCGGCGTTCATTGTTGCAGATGAGCCGGTTTCCGCGCTGGATGTTTCTGTCCAGGCGCAGATTTTAAATCTGATGCGGACGCTTCAGAAGCAATATTCGCTGACCTATCTGTTTATTTCTCATGATCTGAATGTAGTCGGATATTTGTCTGACCGGATTGGCGTGATGTACCTTGGTCATCTGGTTGAGATCGGCACGCAGGAGCAGATTACGGCCAGGGCGGCGCATCCGTATACGCAGGCGCTGTTTGCGGCAGCTGGAGAAGATGAGGATGCCGGTGTCGGGATTTTGGAGGGAGATGTGCCGAGTCCGTCCAATCCGCCGTCAGGATGTCCCTTCCATACGCGCTGCCGGTACTGTATGGAGATTTGTAAGACAGAAGCCCCTAATCTGCATACGATTGAAGAAGGATGGCAGGCGGCATGTCACCGGATCTCTATGCCAAATCAATCGGAAAATCACGGAGGCAGTGTATGAAAACCGCAGTTATTTCAGATATTCATGTAGATATTAACCGGGAGTATCCGGTGGTAGATTGTCTCGCTTCTTATTTGAAGGAACAGCATGCAGACCTGCTTCTGGTTGTAGGCGATCTTTCGGAGCATGTAGACGAGACGATTGAAACAGCGGCGCTGCTGGAGCAGAAAAGTGGCTGCCGTGTGTTTTATGTTCCTGGAAATCATGATATGTGGAGTGAAGACTTCGACAAGGCAGGTACAGATTCTATTTATCAGAGATATCTGGAAGATCCGCGCTGCCTGAGCGGATCCATACAGCTGCTTCGCGGAATCAATGGCCCGTTTGCGCTGATCGGCGATATCGGCTGGTATGACTATTCTTTTTCCAACGCGTTTTATCCGGAAGAAGAGTTGGAAAAGATGACGCATGACGGGCGGACATGGCAGGACAAACTGAAAAATCAGTGGACAGCCGATAATAAAGAGCGTTCCCGGATTCAGCTGACAGGGCTGGAAAAGCAGCTGAAGGACGCGTCAGAGCGCGGTGTGCCGATCATTGCGATGACACATATGCTTCCTATTCCGGAGTTCTGTGTACCGACGGAACGGGAAATGTGGAAGTACTTCAACGCGTTTTTGGGAACCGGTGCGCTCGGACAATTGTTTGAGCGATACCAGGTATCGTACAGCATCTGCGGGCATGTCCATTACCGGAAGCAGGCGGTACACGGGCAGACCCGGTATCTCTGCGCCTGTCTTGGCTATCACACGGAATGGCCGGTTTACGCGGCGGCAGCGCCGGGAGGAAGAACGGAGCTGGACTGGCAGATCGAAAATACAGTTCAGTGGATTGATTGGTAATGGATGATTAGAGCGTGTTTGAAAAATCATTCCCGCAATCTGCACGTCCCAATTTGCGGTATCTTTTGCCCAAATTCGGTTGTCGTAGCCCACTACGCCGCCATCATTTGTGCAAAATCTCCCACAAATTGTAACGCACATCTTGCAGAAAGCCTTTTTCAAACATGCTCTGGCGCGTAGAAAAACAGAAGGGGAAAACTCAAATGCAGATTTATCTGATCCGTCATGGAGAGACGGACTGGAACAAAGCAAACCGGATTCAGGGGCAGGTAGATATTCCGCTGAATGACTACGGAATCCGGTTGGCAGAAGAAACCGCAGAAGCGTTGAAGGAGGTGCCGTTTGAGGCAGTTTTCTGCTCGCCATATGTCAGAGCAAGAAAAACAGCGGATATTATTACGGAAGCAGTAAGAAGGCGGTATCAGGAAGCGCATAAGGAAGAACTTCCATTTACGATTGATAACCGGTTGAAGGAAATTGGGTTTGCTCATCGGGAAGGCGCTTATATTGCGGAGATTGTAAAGAATCCGGAAGATCCGGTTTATAACTTTTTAAGAAGACCGGAGCGGTATCAGCCGGAAGCAGGCGGAGAATCCTTCCAGGAATTGTTTGCCAGAAGTAAAAACTTTATGGAAGAGATTATCCGGCCATTAGAAGGAATCTATGAGACGGTTCTGATTGTCGCGCACAGCGCATTGATTCATAGTATCATCAATCCGCTTGCCGGTCTTGGATTGGAGGATTTCTGGAAAATTCCATTCAAGAACTGCAATGTATCGACTGTTCAGCTTGAACATGGCGTATTCCGGCTGGAAGAGGCAAGTATTCAGTATTGTGCGTGCAGGGTATGATTTTGCAAATGAAAATCCTTGACCTGGAGTATACTCCAGATGCTATAATACGGTTATACGGATTAGAGTTTCCGAAAAATATGGCAGGAAGAGGAGAATAACAATGGCAAAATTAGTTGCGTTTTATTCCAGAGCAGATGAGAACTACTTTGGCGGAGCGATGAAGTATATCAAGGTTGGAAATACAGAAAAGGCAGCAAAGATGATTGCGCAGCTTACCGGAGCAGAATTGTTTCAGATTGAGCAGAAGGTTCCATACTCAGCAGACTATCGCGTCTGTGTGGAAGAGGCGAAGAAAGACTGGCATTCAAATGCCAGACCGGAGCTGGCGGTACAGTTGTCCAATCCGGATGCGTATGATGAGATTTATCTCGGTTATCCCAACTACTGCGGAACGATGCCGATGGCAGTTTATACGTTTCTGGAAAGCTGCAATTTTGGCGGAAAGACGATTCATCCGTTCTGTACACACGAAGGAAGCGGTCTGTCCGATACGGTAAATGATATCCGGAAAACCGCAGAAGGAGCAGTTGTCACAAAGGGGCTTGCGATTCACGGAAGTCATGTGGACAGCGCAAAACCGGCAATTGCGGCATGGATTTTGGAAGTAGGAAAATAAATACGGCCTCAAGGCCGCTCGTCGCGCTCCGCAGTTCTCCAAGAGATAATTGGTGGCGCTTTTACAATCAAAAAGGATCAAAAACCCCGGAAAATCAAGGTTTTCCGGGGTTTTCTTGTATCTATGGCTTTGATTCCGTTTGGCTGATTTTCGCCGGATTTGACCAGTTTTGACCTCGTTTTTTTGTGTTAATGAGTG
>CAJMMH010000088.1 GCA_905214365.1 uncultured bacterium | reverse complement strand
AAGAAGCGAAAGAAATCCTGAAGGCCCAGGGAGCTTCCTACAAAAACCTGACTTTTGAGTCCGATTCAACGGTTGGAAAATATGCAGGAAACATTATGGCATTCCCGACAACCGTTCTCGTAGATAAAGACGGAAATATCATTGGCGAACCTTTTATGGGCGGAATCGATGATCAATCAAACTACGAGCAGCTGATGAAACAAATTCAGTCCGTACTTGATCAGAAATAATTCATTTAACAAATCAAGGAAGTCCCCTGCTTCAATTGCGAATATCCACTTGACTCAGGCTGTCGCTCCAGAGCGACAGCCTCTATTTTTTATGGTGTATCTCTATTTATCAGGATGCTGTTCAATGCCTCCAAGAGAAAACTAATGTTTTTTGACCATCCGCAGATACGCCTCTGACATGCTGCGCAGGTTTGCAATAATTTCTTTCAGCGCGTCTGCTGCAGTCTGAATGTCTTCTTCTGTATTTTCCCGTCCGATTGTGATCCGGATGGAGCTGCGGGCCAGATCGTCGGGAAGGCCGATTGCCTGCAGGACATGGGACGACTCTGAGGAAGAGGAGGTGCAGGCGGAGCCGGTGGAAACGCAGATGCCTTTCATATCCAGCATGATCAGCAGGGTAGCTCCTTCGACAAACTGGAACGAAAAATTAGCGTTGCCGGGAAGACGGGAGACGGGACTTCCGTTTAGCCGGGAAAACGGGATTTCAGAGAGAATCCGTGAAATCAGCAGATCACGAAGCGACTGTTCCCGCGCGGATGTTTCCGCCATTTCGGCTGCGGCAAGCTCCGCGGCTGCTCCGAAACCGACGATTGAAGGAACTGCTTCTGTGCCTGCGCGCATTCCGGATTCCTGGCCGCCGCCGAACAGAAGGGGCGGCAGTGTAAAGCCGGTGCGGATATACAGGCAGCCGCAGCCTTTCGGCCCGTACAGCTTGTGGGAGCTGGCGCTGAGAAAATCAACGCCGAGCTCGCTGACATCAATGGGAATCTGGCCAAATGCCTGAACCGCATCGGTGTGAAACAGAATATGGTGCGCGTGAGCAATCCCGGCAAGCTCCCGGATTGGCTGGATGGTTCCGATTTCATTGTTGGCAAGCATGATGGAAACCAGAATGGTGTCGGGGCGGATTGCGGCTTCTAAGCTGCGGGGAGAAATCAGTCCGTTTTCATCAGGCATCAGTCTGGTGATGGAAAAGCCGGTCTGTTCCAGGTAATCGGCGGTATGGAGAATCGCATGGTGCTCGATTGCCGTGGTAATAATATGTCCCTTCCGGCTGCCGGCGATGCGGGCACAGCCCTGCAGCACCCAGTTATCGGACTCAGTTCCGCCGGAAGTAAAGAAAATCTCATCCGGTGACGCTCCGATCAGAGCGGAAACCTGCTTTCTGGCACGGTTTACCGCGGCACGGGCAGAAAATCCAAAATCATAGGCAGAGGAGGGATTGCCGTAGGAACCCTCCAGCCATGGCTTCATAGCGGCGAACACCTCCGGCCGGACGCCGGTAGTGGCCGCGTGATCGAGATAAATCATAAGCTTCCTCATTTCTGCGCATAATATGCGCGCAGGTCAGAACGTGTCTGTCTGCTCCGCAGGAGTTCTGATATTAATATATGATAATGATGTACTCCCGGAATCTCTTATGCATCTGACCTTCCCTTAATTCTCCCGGTTGTCAAGTACATAAATGATACACCTGTTTTGAATTTGTTCATAAGAAGGTCTCCTGATGGTTTTTTGCAATCAAATAAATCTTATTTTTGCGCTGCGTGATAATAATAGCATAAACAAGCAGAAAATTCGATAGGAAGATTGCATGACTTTATAATTGTTTTGCTGGTGAATAAAGCGGGTAGAATTGAAAACTGTGCGCCGCATTCTCGTTACTTCAGTGATGAGTTAGGCGCACTCGTTTTTTAAAAGAAGCGATTACAAAAATATAAACCAGAACATTGCGCCGTTCCAGCATTCTTGGATATCATGCGGACAGCGCTGATCCCCGCAAAGAATTTGCCGAAATACGGTTGTCACCGAACCGGAAAAATAGTATAATAAGGAACAGAATTGCGCCCAGAGGGACGGAAGGGCAAAAATCCGGTCAAAAAGGGCTCCGGCAGTCTTGCCGGAGCAGCATACTCTCTGATATACGCAATGGAAACAGAGCCGCAGCGCCGGAAATGGTCTGGCAGGAACAGCACGCGCAGCTGGAAGCAGTGGCGTCAGAACAGATCAGGCGAAAAAGCCGGGATGTGCAGCGGCGGAATGAGAGGAAAAATGGAAATTTTAACAATTCGCGATGTGTTCAAGAACACAGAGAAGTATCTTAACCAGAAAATTACCGTAGGAGGCTGGATCCGCAGCATCCGCGATTCCAAAACCTTTGGTTTTATTGTACTGAGCGACGGCACATATTTTGAGCCGCTTCAGGTGGTATACCACGATACAATGGAGAATTTTGCCGCTGTATCCAAGAGCAATGTCGGAGCAGCGCTGATCGTAACCGGTACGCTGGTTGCGACTCCGCAGGCAAAGCAGCCGTTTGAGATTCAGGCGGATGAGGTTGTCATTGAGGGAGCGTCATCTCCAGATTATCCGCTTCAGAAGAAGCGCCATACATTGGAGTATTTGCGTACGATGACGCATCTGCGTCCGCGCACCAATACCTTCCAGGCAGTATTCCGTGTTCGTTCTCTGATTGCGTACGCGATCCATCAGTTCTTCCAGGAGCGTGATTTTGTTTATGTTCACACTCCGTTGATTACCGGAAGCGACTGCGAGGGCGCGGGCGAGATGTTCCAGGTTACGACACTTGATCTGAATAATGTTCCGAAGAATGAGGATGGAACGGTTGATTACAGCCAGGATTTCTTCGGAAAGCCGACCAACCTGACCGTAAGCGGACAGCTCAATGGCGAGACCTTCGCAATGGCATTCCGCAACATCTATACGTTCGGACCGACCTTCCGCGCGGAAAATTCCAACACGACCCGTCATGCGGCAGAGTTCTGGATGATCGAGCCGGAAATTGCGTTCGCGGATCTGGATGACGATATGCGTCTGGCTGAGGATATGCTGAAGTATGTAATCCGTTATGTACTGGAGCATGCGCCGCAGGAGATGCAGTTCTTCAACAACTTCATTGACAAGGGACTGTTAGACCGCCTGAACCATGTGCTGAATTCCGAGTTCGGACGCGTTACCTATACCGAGGCAATTGAGCTGCTGAAGGAGCACAATGACAAGTTTGACTATAAGGTATCCTGGGGCTGCGATCTGCAGACTGAGCATGAGCGTTATCTGACCGAGGAGATCTTCAAGCGTCCGGTATTTGTTACCGATTATCCGAAGGAGATCAAGGCATTCTACATGAAGCTCAACGAGGATGGAAAGACGGTTGCAGCTATGGACTGCCTGGTACCGGGAATTGGAGAGATCATCGGCGGAAGCCAGCGTGAGGATGACTATGAGAAGCTGACAACCCGTATGAAGGAGCTCGGCCTGAAAGAAGAGGATTACAAGTTCTATCTGGATCTGCGCCGCTTCGGAAGTGCGCGTCATGCGGGCTTTGGTCTTGGCTTTGAGCGCTGTGTGATGTATCTGACGGGTATGGGCAACATCCGTGACGTGCTTCCGTTCCCCAGAACTGTAAACAACTGCGATATCTGATGTCGGTAAGAAGCAGCCGGGAGCCGGTCAGTCTGTCTGGCCGGTCCGGCGCGCGGCAGGAAGGAGAGCACGGATGAGGTTTATACACATTGCGGATGTCCACCTCGGCCGCAGGCCGGACGTCAGCTTTCCGTGGGGACACGAGAGAGAAGAAGAGCTGTGGACAACCTTTGCGGCGATTGCCGGCGACTGCAGGAAAAAAGAGGCGGATCTTCTGCTGATTGCCGGGGATCTGTTTGACACGCCGCCTGCAGTTGAGGAACTGAAACGGGCAAATGAAATACTGGCCGGGATCGCGCCGACGCAGGTGGTTCTGATCAGCGGAGACTGTGACTTTGTCCGGCCGGGAGGAGCTTACGATGAGTTTTCCTGGGCGGACAACGTTCATTTTTTAAAGGCTGCGGAGGAAGAAAGCGTTTACCTGAAGCAGCTTGATACCAGCGTCTGCGGGATGAGCTACCGGAGAAGCGCTGACGGCAGCCGCCGTCTGGAGGATATGCGGCCGGACGGAGAAAGCCGCTACTGCATTCTTCTTGCACATGGAGGCGATCCGAAGCATCTGCCGTTTCATACAGAGGAACTGGAAAAGGCGGGCTTTGATTATGTGGCGCTCGGCCATGAGCATCAGCCTCGGTTTTTGGTTCCGGGACACATTGCCTATGCAGGCAGTCCGGAGCCGTTGTGCAAGGATGAGATTGGAAAACATGGATATCTGCTCGGCGAGTTGACGCAGAAGGGGTGCAGGGTAAGTTTTGTGCCTGTATCTGTGAGAGAGTACGTTTCACTGAAGGTCCGCGTTTCTGCCGATATTGGAAGCGATGAGCTTCAGAAACGGCTGAAGGCGGTCATGGAGAAGCAGGGAGAACGGAATATCTACATGATCACGCTGAACGGAAAGCATGCGTTAAAGCAGATATATGACAGAGCTGCGCTGTTAGCGCTCGGCAATGTCGTTGAGGTGGACGACCGCACGGTACCGGATTATGATCTGGTTGCGCTGATGGACGAGCACCGGGACGACGTCGTAGGAATGTACATGGAGGAGCTGCTGAAGCGGCCTTCGGACCCGAAGGTTCAGCGGGCGCTGTACTGCGGGCTGGAGGCCCTGCTTGATCAGGAGGAAACCAATTGACGATACTGGATATCGAACTGGTCCATTTTGGCAAGTTTCATTATAAAAAAGTCCGCTTCAGCCAGGGGTTGAATGTTGTGTACGGCAATAATGAAGCGGGAAAGTCAACGATTCACGCCTTTATCCGCTGCATGCTGCTCGGTATGGAAACGGAAGCCCCGGAGGGAAAGGAAAGCGTGTATGACCGTTTTTTTCCCTGGGAGGATCATGGCGGTTACGGCGGAAAGATGCGCCTGGAACTGAAGGGGCGGGTATACCGGATTGAACGGGATTTCCGGAAGGAATGCCCGTCTATGCGTCTGATTGACGAGGAAACCGGGAAGGAGCTGGATCAGCCGCAGGCGCGTCTGAAGGAGCTTCTTGACGGCCTGAATGAGACCAATTATGACAATACAATCAGCATAGAACAGCTGAAAAGTCCGGCGGACCCGGAACTGGCCGGGGAACTGGAGCATTTTATTCTCAACACCAGCAGAACAAAAAATGTATCAGTGGATATTGACCGCGCCAGAGAACGCATCGGGGTGCGGATGCAGATACTGAAGAGCCAGTACCTTGCGGATGCAGACAGTGAGTCGCGTGCCTGCGAAGAAGAGCTGAAAAAAGCGCGCAGGGATTATGACAGTGCCAGGGAGCAGCAGTACCGGAAGGAGCGCCAGTATGAAGAGCTGGATCAGCAGCTTGAATGCGGACAGCGGGACAGCGCGGAAGAGATGCTGGCATATGAACGGGAGCGCGATACGCGCCGTCGGCAGTATGAGGCCGCCCGGAAAAACTGGGAACAGGCGCGCAGTGAGAAAACATCCTCCGACCGCGGGGTCAGCACGTTCCTTCTGCTGATTTTTACCGGAATCCTTGCGGTTGCGGTCGGCTGGATTGCGATGGGAAAGAGCGGCTTAGAGCAGCAGACGGCAGCGATTGCGGCAGCCGGGTTATCAGCGGTTCTGGCGCTATGCCTGATCGGTCTGGCTGCCAATGCGGTTTTTTCGTCGCGCAGGCGCAGACAGAAGGAGGACCAGGCACAGGTCAGAGAAAAGATGAAAGCGCAGTTTGATGAGAGTGCGGCGCAGTTTGCCGCCTGCAAAAAAGCAGCCCCGCCCGACCGGCAGGAAAGCTTTGATCAGATGCACCGGGATCTGGTAGCGCTCAAACAGGAGGTCTGCGAGCAGACCGCCAGAGCGCAGGAGTACCGGAAAACCTGCGAAAAGCTGGAAATCCGGCAGCAGGAAATCCGCCTGCGGGTTGCCGATAACCGGAGCATTGCGGAAGAGCTGGAGGCGCTGGAGGTTGCGGCGGAAACGATGGACCGGGTTGCGGTCCGTGTGCAGGAAACGTTTGGAAACCGTTTAAGCCACGAGGCAGGAAGGATTCTTGCGGCGATCACAGACGGTAAGTACAGTCGTGTGCAGATCAGCACAGAGTCCGGTATTCGCCTCGGCAGCGAGGAAACCATGTACGCGCTCCGCAGCGTCAGCCGCGGAACGATGGAGCAGGTGTATCTGGCAATCCGGGTTGCGGCCTCCAAGCTGCTGTGGCAGAAATCGTGTATGCCGTTTATTTTTGATGATGTGTTCGCGTATTATGATGACGGGCGGCTGGAGTCGGCAATGAAGATGCTGAAGGACTGCGGTCACCAGGTAATTATTTTCAGCTGCAATACAAGGGAAGACCGGCTGCTGGAAAAATAAGGTTATTGTTCATGCTTTACGCAGGCAGTAACAGAATAAAAGCCGTTTGATGCGGCAGAATGAGGAGAACTATGATTAGTGCAAATGGAGTTACCTTACGAGTAGGTAAGAAAGCGTTATTTGAAGATGTAAACATTAAGTTTACCGAGGGCAACTGCTATGGAATCATCGGCGCGAACGGCGCCGGAAAGTCCACCTTTCTGAAAATTCTGTCCGGTCAGCTGGAGCCGACAAACGGTACCGTGACCATTACTCCGGGACAGCGTCTGTCCGTATTGGAGCAGGATCATTTCAAGTATGACAACTGCCAGGTTCTAGATACGGTTATGATGGGAAATGCCCGTCTGTTTGAAATTATGAAGGAAAAGGATGAGATCTACGCGAAGGAAGATTTCACCGATGAGGATGGAATCCGCGCCAGTGAGCTGGAAGCAGAGTTTGCCCAGATGAACGGATGGGAGGCAGATTCCGACGCGGCTGCTCTCCTGAACGGACTGGGAATTGAGACCGAGCTTCACTACAAGATGATGTCCGAGTTAAACGGCGCGCAGAAGGTCAAGGTTCTTCTGGCGAGAGCTCTGTTTGGAAATCCGGATATCCTGCTGATGGATGAGCCGACCAACCATCTGGATCTGGCTGCGATTGACTGGCTTGAAGAGTTTCTGATCAACTTTGAAAATACGGTCATTGTCGTTTCCCATGACCGTTATTTCCTCAATAAGGTCTGCACACAGATCGCCGACGTTGACTACGCGAAGATTCAGCTGTATTCCGGAAACTATGATTTCTGGTATGAGTCCTCGCAGCTGATGATCAAGCAGATGAAGGAAGCGAACCGTAAGAAGGAAGAGAAGATCAAGGAGCTGCAGGAATTCATTCAGAGATTCTCCGCGAACGCGTCCAAGAGTAAGCAGGCAACGTCCAGAAAGAGAGCGTTGGAGAAGATTCAGCTGGACGATATCCGTCCGTCCTCCAGAAAGTATCCGTATATTGATTTCCGTCCGGAGCGTCCGATCGGAAACGAGGTGCTTTCTGTTGAGAACCTGTGCAAGACCATTGATGGCGTAAAGGTGCTGGACAACCTGACCTTTACCGTAAACCATGATGATAAGATTGCGTTTGTCGGCGCAAATGAGCTGGCAAAGACAACCCTGTTCAAGATTCTGACCGGCGAGATGGAGCCGGATTCCGGAACCTTCAAGTGGGGCGTTACCACAAGTCAGGCGTATTTCCCGAAGGACAATACCGCTGAGTTTGACAGCGATCTGGTAATCTACGACTGGCTGCAGCAGTATTCGCCGGTGAAGGATATCACCTATGTCCGCGGTTTCCTGGGCCGTATGCTGTTCGCCGGAGATGACGGCGCAAAGCAGGTCAAGGTTCTTTCCGGAGGAGAGAAGGTACGCTGCATGCTGTCCAAGATGATGATTTCCGGCGCGAATGTCCTGATCTTTGATGAGCCGACCAACCATCTGGACATGGAGTCCATTACCTCTTTGAACAACGGTATGATGAAGTTCCCTGGTGTCATTCTGTTCGCATGCCGCGACCATCAGCTGGTTCAGACAACGGCAAACCGTATCATTGAGCTTCTGCCGGGCGGCTATATCGACAAGATCACGACCTACGACGAGTACCTGGCAAGCGATGAGATGGCGATGAAGCGTCAGGTTTACACCGCAAATGTCGAAGATGAAGCAGAGGACGAGGACGGCGAAGAGGCATAAAAGGCGATAGCTGGGCGGGCTGTCCGGCCGCCCCATAGCTGAGCACGATAAAATGCTTCCGAAAGCACATTGGACAACAAGGGGGGACGGCAGTGAGTTCACTTGTATTAAAACTGATCGCGGTTATTACCATGCTGATCGATCATACAGCAGCATCGTGCTTCCGCTCATGGGGGCTGATGTATGCCCCCGTTCCGTTTCTGAATGGAATTTCCTGGTACTGGCTGTGCCGGATGATTGGTCGCATTGCGTTTCCACTGTATTGTTTTATGATTGCGGAGGGTGTGCATCATACCAGAAACTGGAAAAAGTACGCGGGACGTCTGCTGATTCTTGCTCTGGTTTCTGAGTTTCCATTTGACTTCGGACTTCATGGCCTGTCGGTGAATCTCGGAAAGCCCAATGTGATCGGACAGATTATCTCCGGGGCGGACTGGCGGCATCAGAATGTATTTTTTACATTGTTTCTTGGGATGCTCTGTGTGCAGACGGCAAAGAGTACGCAGCAGCTTCTGACACGTCTTTATGCGCAGAAACGTCTGAATGGAGCTTTGTATGTTGTCGCGTGCCTGTTCCGGTATCTGTTGTGGGCAGGAATGACGTTTGTACTCGGCTGGCTGGCAAAGCATGTGCTGCATACGGATTACGGCATGGGCGGCGTTGTGATGATCAGCATGATGGGACTGATCTACGAGTATTGGGAAGACGCTGCGGTCTGGCTTCCGTCTTGGCTGATCCGCACAGCAGTCAGCGGATTTGCGCTGTGGGCATGCTGCGTGATCCTTGGCAGCAGTTTGGAGTACTACGGCATGCTTGCGCTGATTCCGATTGCGCTGTACAATGGAAAAAAGGGTTATTCAGGAAAGCCGGTCCAGATCGGATTTTATCTGTTCTATCCGGTTCACCTGACAGCTCTCGGCTTCCTGTTTCGATTGACGGCAGGCTGATAATTCCGGAGGTTTTACTGCGCTGAAAATTGCCAGCAGGTAAAGGCAGCGTGTATATGGCCTCCGAAAACATATAAAATGTGTTTCCGGAATCTCGTTGTGCCTGATTTGCGTGCGGGAAATCAGCCGCAAAGGCAGGTATATAAGAGATTTCGGGAGCACATGAAGAAAAAAGAAAGGCGGTAAACAGCAGTGAAAACAATTGAAGATTACATTACAAGTATTCCGGATTTCCCGGAACCGGGTATTATTTTCCGTGATATCACGACGGTTCTCGGAGATAAGGACGGATTTAAGCTGGCGGTTG
>CAJMMH010000087.1 GCA_905214365.1 uncultured bacterium | reverse complement strand
GAGTGCGCCTAACTCATCACTGAAGTAACGAGAATGCGGCGCACAGTTTTCAATTGACAGTCGAACTGCACTAATAGTATAATAAAATTCGGCAGAGGATGGCCGGCAGACGGGAGTACATAGAGGAACAAAGGAGGAAGCAGCGATGATTCAGTTGGATGAGAAAGTAATTGACTCGTTTTTGAAGGAAAAGGTGGCCAAGAAAAAGCTGTCGGGTGTTGCGGTTGCGGTAAAGGGACCGGATGGTTTTTCGTTTGAACGCGGATATGGATTCCGTGATATGGCGATGACCTGTCCGCCGGACGCGGATACAATCTGCGGTATTGCGTCGATGGGAAAATCAATGGCTGCGTTAAGCTGCGCAATCCTTGCGGCGGAGGGAAAACTGTCGCTGGATGATCCGGTCAGCAAATATGTGCCGGATTTTCGGGTTCCGGGCAACCCGCAGGACGATGTGACAGTCCGCGATCTTGCGATGCACCGTGCCGGTATCCCGCCGATGGAGCCATTGGAGTGGTCGATTGCCGTTAATACGCCCGGACGTGACAGCGACTGGGCCCGCGAGATGAAGCGGACGGCACCGAACGCGATGAATACGATCGGCCAGATTATTGATTACATTGCCAACTGCCCGTATCCGACGCTTGGAGGATCCGGTGAATATATGAGCTATTCCAACGAGGGATATGCGGTATTGTGCTACGTCGTTGACGCTGCCGCGGGTACGAGCCTGGAGGATTTCCTGGATCAGCGGATTTTTGGACCGCTTGGAATGACGAGAAGCACATTGGATGAAGATGGAAGCCGCGCAAAGGCGATTGCGTCGGATGGGAATATCACGGCACTGTTTGAAGAGAAAGAGGGCGGCGGCTGGATCGCGGATGAGCAGTGGTCAATTCTGCCTCCGTTCCGCGCCTGTGCCTGCGTAAAGTCAACTGCGCACGATATGGCGCGTTATTATCAGTGTATATCAAACGGAGGAGTTCTTGACGGAAAGCAGGTGCTTCCGGCAAAGGCGGTTGAGCTGATGATCGGGGACGGATTTCCGGAGCAGGAAAAGGCATTTTACTGCCTGGGACTGAATAAGCGCGTGGAACCGGACGGTCATGTGTACTGTGAGCATTCCGGCGGTCTGCACGGTGTGTCTTCTGAGGGAGGCCTGTTAAAGGGAGAAAATTTTGGATTCGCGGTACTCTGCAATGAGGGAGACTGCGATGCGACGGAGCTGATGTGGGCGCTTTATAACTGGGTACTCGGCTATCCGTTGGAGAAGGAGCATCGCTGGCTGCATGCAGTAGGGCGTCCGTTCTCAGATCCGCAGATGCTGATCGGAAGCTATATCTGCCATGAGGGCATTCCGGTGAAGGCGACGGTTTACGAAGAAAACGGAGATCTGATGGTAAATAAAGACGGTCAGATTCTGCATCTGGAGTTCTGCGGTGAGACCTGGTTTCAGCTTTACAATAAAGAAGGAAAGTATGCGGGACGGACCCATTTTCTAGTGCGTGATGGGAAGGCATGGGGCGTACAGGTTTATACCCGGATTTATCAGAGAATCGAGTAAAAAATAGAAAAAAGCAGCAAAAAGCTGGCGGGGAAACGGCGTATGTTCGCGGTGTTCCCGCCAGTTTTTTTTGTATTCCCGGTGTGTTGTTGCCGTTGTCTGTCTGATTACGGGGCGAAGGACCGGAAAATCCGCAGCTGTTTGATCGAAGCGTGAACAGTAAAATGGGAGCTGTGGGAAAATAATCGTATCGGATAAATAGTGCTTGCGGCAGGCGGCATTCAAAGGTATAATATTAAAATAAGAAAATGTTTGCGCCTTGCAGCAGTCAGGCAGAGCTGACCAGAAAAGGAAGGATCGGATGATAACCAGAAATAACATTGCTCATTTTTATGAAAAATATAAAAAGAATCTGAGTACAGAAGAGCAGGTCATCGGAGGGCTTCTTCAGGCGGAGGATCAGGAAGCATGGATGGATAAACTGAAACAGAAATCACAGACTATGCGGGGCCTTTATATTGAGAATGAGGCTCTGCTGAATCTGTATGTCCGTCCATTTCTTGAGCGGGAGGTTGATCTGACCGGCGAGCTGGCGGATGAATTTCTGCATCAGATCATTGAAGGCGGGGACGATGGATTTGAGGATGATCTGGCGTTTACCCAGGTTGCGGAGCTGCTTCTTACATATTATGAAGAAAAGAAAAATCTGAATGGGATAATCAGGTGTCTGAATATTCTTGGAGGCATATACAATGCTTCTTCTGATCCGGAAGAGGGAAAGCGGTCAGCAGAGTGTTTTAAGCGTCTGATTGATATGCGTGACTGTTATTTTACTATTGAGGATTTTGTCGTGCGCAAGCGCATTATTTACGCACTGTATAATTATCCAATTGTAAGACTCAATTTCCAAATTGTAAATCCGGAAGAAATCCAGCAGAGCATGGATGAAGCAATGGCATTTTATACGGATTCTCGTGTGCTGGAACTGGACGGCGGGAAGTTTGATTTTCCGGGATTGATTGAAGAGTTGATTTATGATGTGCTTGGCAATTATATTATGATCAGTGAAAAGGAAACTGTAGATCCAAAGCTTCTTGAACGGGCAAAGCAGACGCTTGGCGACTGTTACCGGCAGCATCTGCAGGAAAATCCGAATCAGTATGAAATGCCGGATGAGATATACTGCAACTATCATCGCAGTCTGTTTTTATCCGGCGAGATTGATTGTACGGAATTTATAAAATTATATAAAACATTCTGTGACTACATTATTGAGCACGATCCGCTGACAGAACTACAGCAGCCGGGCTTCAGCGATACCCGTCTGTTCCAGGTGGCAGCAAATCATCTGCCGGCGATTCTTGGAACAATTAATCATTATTCTGCTGAATTTCAAGGAGTTGCGAAGATCCGTAAAAGCTGTGTTGATCAGTATATGATGATTATCCGGCAGCTTCCGAGAATCGGGAATACAACGTTTGTGAACGACGTAGTCTGCCGTTCGCTCTGTGAATTTATGGAGCTGCTGTCAGAGGAAGAGGTAGAGTCGCAGCTCCTGATGAATGTTATGCTGAACCGGAATGAAGAGGTCATGGTTCATTCATCGATGGTGAGCCAGATTGCAAGGCGTATTCTGACTTCTGTGGTAGAGAAAAAGCCGGAGCTTTTGATCGGAACGCTGGATTGCAAATCAGTTGTGGATGTTGTGGAGCAGCAGGATAAAATTGCGGATTTTATCATACAGGCATCGAAACTCTTTGATGTCGGCATGATTGAATTGGCGCAGATTGCGAATAAACAGTCCAGACAGCTGACAGAGCATGAGAAAAAGCAGATTTACCGCCATCCGGAGGCTGGAGCAAAGATTTTAAACCGGATTCCGATATTGCGGAAGTATCAGGATATTGTTCTGGGACATCATAAGTCCTGGGATGGAAAAATGGGATATCCGGAATCGTTTGACAATACACGTTCAAAAGACCATTTTTTAATTGAATTGATTCATGTCAGCGACTGCCTGGATGCGGCAATGGATTTTCTTGGCCGCAGCTATAAGGGACAGAAAGATTTTTCCCAGTGCCTGCAGGAGCTTTCCATGGGAAAGGGATCGCTGTATTGTCCGGAACTGATTGATCTGATAGAGGAAGACATCGGGCTTCAGTCTGATTTGTCCTATCTGCTTCGTGCCGGACGCATCCGTACATGCTACGAAATTTATAGAGGATTTGTAGAAACCAGCACTCCGGAAATGCTGTCGCTGGATCAGAATGCATGGGATAATCAGGCAGCGGAGGATGCGGACGATCGGTATCAGCTGATTAATATTTTGCATGAAAGCGGAAATGAAAGCCGCGATTTTGTACGCGCGATGGCGCGCAATTCCCTGCTGATTTTATATGTAAACATGCTGTCCGGAACCTATAAGGTATTTTACCGCGGAAACCAGAGACTGTTTAAATACATACCGGATGGTCAGTACCGTGTGCTGCTAAAGGACTATTTTGAACCGGCGGCAATGCCGGAGGATTGGAAAAAGGTGCGCTATGCTATCCGTCTGCAGGAGCTGTCACATACGCTGATTACACAGGGAGGAAGCTGTGAGTGTGAGCTTCGGATGAAGATTAGCGGTAATTATCGTTGGGTTCGTCTTCAGTTTCTTCAGGTAGATGAGGAAAATGCAATCCCGAAAACAATGGCGGTAATTATTAAAGATATTCAGGAAATCCATAACCGGAGCGACCAGATTGCGGCGGTGCTGAAGGAAGCATACCAGTCCGCAATGGAAGCAAACAAGGCAAAAAGTTTTTTCCTGAGCAACATGTCTCATGATATCCGTACGCCAATGAACGGAATTATCGGTATGACTCAGATTGCAATGCAGCACCTGAATGATCCGACGCGTGTTGCAGATTGTCTTAAAAAAATAAATGAATCATCCCGGCATCTGCTTGGGCTGATTAATGAAGTGCTCGATATGTCCCGGATTGAAAGCGGTAAGATGACGCTCAATTCGGAAACAGTCAGTATTTCTCGGATGATAATTGCCGTTGCAGATGTCTGTCGTCCGGATGCGCAAAAGCGAAGTCAGGAACTTCAGCTGCAGATTGCGGATATAGATAATGATCTGGTTACTGCAGATGCAGTGCGCCTGCGTCAGATTATGATCAATCTGGTGTCCAACGCAGTCAAGTATACGCAGAATGGCGGACATATCATGGTTTCTGCAAAACAGCTGTCAGTAAAGCAGCGGGAATGTGGAAATTATCAGTTCGTTGTCAAAGATAATGGAATCGGTATGTCCGAAGAGTTCCAGAAAACGCTGTTTGAACCGTTTGCGCGTGAGGATACCAGCATGACCAATACCACGCAGGGAACCGGACTTGGCCTTTCAATTGTGAAGTCTGTTGTTACTATGATGAATGGAACGATAGATGTAGAAAGCAAACAGGGACAGGGAACTACCTTTACAGTAACTCTGCAGCTTCCGTTTGCAAGTGAAAAGTACCTGGAAGAAGAGAAGGAAGGCGAGCAGACCGTGCGGCGTTTTGACGGTCATCGGATTCTTCTTACAGAAGATAATGAACTGAACCGGGAGATTGCCTGTGCGCTCATGGAAGAAGAAACTGGAATTACCGTGGATACGGCAGTCAACGGAAAAGAAGCGATTGAACGTCTGAAGGAAAAGCCGGAAGGATATTACGAATTGATTTTTATGGATATCCAGATGCCGATTATGAACGGCTACGAAGCGGCCCGTGCTATCCGTGCCATGGATTCAGATTATTTCAGACAGGTTCCGATCATTGCGATGACAGCAAATGTCTTCCAGGGTGATATTATGAAAGCCATAGAAAGCGGCATGAACGAGCATATTACGAAGCCAATCGATATGAACGTTGTCTGTAAAGTGCTGGCACGCTGGCTGAAAGAAGAAAAGTCAGCAGAGCAGCAACTTGTATGAACACATTTTTTTTATAAAACAAACAAAATTTGAACAAGATCGTTCGATATAATGTCCTCAGTTGAAAGAAAAGCATATAAAAATAATTCAGTAAACATTGATTTGATTTTTATAGTTGCTTCTATCAGCTGCAGGACATTTTTATTTTATGGGAGATTACGCCTGTGAGATAAAAACTCTCAGGGTGGGAGCGCACCTTGGCGGAGAGAAGGCAGGGCGCAAAGGCGGCTTGCTGTAGGCGGAGAACCCTGTAGGCAGGATTCTTTTCTGGAACAAAATCATTCAGACGTCGCAGAAATGCAGAACATGGAGGAAGCAGATATGAGAAAAATTTGGGCGAAGACAGCAGCAGTATCACTTGCAGCAGCAATGACAGCAGCAATGGGATTGCCGGCGATGGCATCAGAAGGAACTGAAGCAGTAAGCAGTGAACAGAGCGCAGAAGCCGGTTCAGACACATCTGCGGATCAGGAAACAACAAAAGATGACGTACAGGAAAATATCACAGATCAGAATGCGGATACACAGACAAAAAGCAATGCACAGGCAGAAGAGGAAACCCTGATTACTTTATCCGATGATGGAATTTTAGTAGACGGAGAAGCGGTATCGGAGGACCCGGAAGCTGCAGTATATGCCGGAGCGGATATTGTATACTATCAGGAAGGCCAGGACAACGCATACGGAGCAGGAGACGAGGATGACGGCCATTCCGCCGAGGAAGCCGCGGCGCATACCGTTCTTACCATTACGCAGCCGGGAACCTATCGGATAAGCGGCAGTCTTTCCAAAGGCCAGATCGCAATTGATCTGGGAACAGATTCCAGAGAAGATGAAACTGCCATTGTTACATTGATTCTTGACGGAGCAGACGTTACCTGTACCGTAGCTTCCGCAATTGTTGTATATAATGCGTATGAATGCGGTACCGATGATACCGAAACTGCAACGAAAGATGTAGATACATCAGGCGCAGGCGTGCATCTGGTTCTTGCGGATGGAAGTGAAAACAGCGTAACCGGATCTCATGTTGCAAAGATCTATAAAGATGGAACAACTGCAGAGGATGCGGCAGCCGGAAATGCAAAGAAGAAATGGAAATTTGACGGTGCAATTGATTCTCTGGTATCGATGACAATTGATGCAGAGGAGGAAGGAACCGGAAAGCTGAATGTTACGGCAGACAATGAGGGAATTGAAACATCAATGCATCTGACGATTAATGGCGGAGAAATCACTATTAATTCCAGGGATGACGCAGTAAATACTAGCGAGGACGGCGTGTCAGTTCTGACAATCAATGGAGGCAGTCTTGTCTGCAACGCGGGAGGCGGAACAGAGGGAGACGGTCTCGATTCGAATGGATGGATCGTAATTAACGATGGCGTTGTCGTTGCCGCAGCAAATAACAGCAGTTCGGACAGCGGCCTGGATTCGGATCTTGGTATCTATATTAATGGCGGAACTGTACTCGGAACCGGAAACATGTATGATGAAGTGGCTTCTGATTCGGAACAGGCATTTGTTGTACTGAGCTTTTCTGATAAGCAGGAAGCCGGACAGACGTATCTGATGAAAGACAGTGATGGAGAAGCAGCAGCGGCATTTTATGCGGCAAACGACTTCCAAACATTGGTATACAGCAGCGGTGATCTGACAGACGGTGATTACACATTATATGAGGCAACATTTATTGACGGCACAGAATTTGGCGGCATTTATACGGAAATTACCGGATACGGCGAAGAAACCCAGCTTCAGTACAGCTCAAACAGCGTGGGCGGTCCTGGAATGGGCGGCGGAATGGGAATGGGAGGCAATCCGTTCGGAGGACAGCCTGGAGAGAAGGGAGAAATGCCGTCAATACCGGATGGAGAGATGCCAACACCTCCGGATGGAGAAATACCGTCAGCACCGGACGGAGAAGCACTTGCAAAGCCGGAAAATGGCAGCAATGGAAACGGAACCGGAGCAAACGGGGAAGCACCCGCAAAGCCAGAGGATGAAAACAGTGGAAACGGAACTGGTGCGAACGGAGAAGCACCCGCAAAGCCAGAAGATGGAAATAATGGAAATGGAACCGGTACAAATGGAGAAGTACCACAGGGACCAAATGGTGAAAATGGACAGCCGGAAGGTATGGGCGGACAGATGAATCAGGAAAACAGCGAGCCGAGCACAACATTTACAATTTCTGGAAATGCTAATTTGTTCTCCGGGATTACCGTAGTGGGTGATAGTACTCAAAATGAGGAAACATCAAGCGCAGATATGACAAAATCTGTGTAAATACGGAAAATAAACCGAAAAGAGTTCCAAAATCGATATAATATAAATTGATAATTCCCCTAATAGCAGGCAAATTATACTGCTATTAGGGGAATTGCTCATTTGAACACAAAAATATGATACAAATGCGACTATCTGGTTTTACAATTGCTCTTGACGAATGTAACAAAATGGTGTATAGTAGGGAATGAGTTCTATCAGACAATTGCCAATATTAGAGCATAGAAAAAAGTCATTCCGGAAGACTGGTTGTTTACGTTGCAATATTGGAAAATGGCGGAGGCTGGCAACTTAGAAGCATTCGTTCAGGAAGAAGACATCGTCAATTCATCAAACGGTACCGAATGTTTTTGAAATGCTCTGATATGAATCGTCAATGGACAAAAGAAAGGCGGACGGTTAAGACAGAAAGAAAATTGACACAGACTGTCTGTAAGGAACAGGGGGAAATGACGGAGGATGAAAGTTGCTATTCTGGTTTTAAGACTGCTTCTGGAGTTTAATTTAATGGCGGGATTATTTTTTGCCATTGAATTTCTGCTCTGGAAACTATTGTGCAGAGTCCTGGTGATATTCACAGGGAGTATCAGCATGTGGAGCCTGAAAATGAGCATTGCGGCACTGATTATTACGCCGACGGTTTCGGTAATTGGAGCTAGCTGGTACATTGTGCGAAAGTTTCTGTTTAACAGTATTGGTTATTTTTATGAGATGCATGTGAAAATTTCAGAGTTGATTGTTCTTATTGCGTTAATAACACTATGGGCAATAGGAGTGATTCGCAGATTGAAGGATTTGATTACAGTAAGAACTTATTCCCGTCAGTTGATGCGCATCGGAACAGAAGCGCCGGAAGAACCGATTATCCGGGAAGAAGCAGAGAAAATGGGAATCCGGCGCAAGTTTGAAGTAGCACGCTGCTGCAGAATTGGTTCTCCGCAGGTATTGTGTATGCGTGGAAGATGTGTCATTCAGTTCCCGGAAATGGATATGCCGGAAAACATGGTCCGTATCATTGGAAGACATGAACTCGGACATGTGAAGAGCCGGGATCATTTGAAAACAGCGCTTCTTCATGCAGTTGCCTGCATCTGGTGGTATAATCCGCTTCTGCATGGCATGAAAGATGAAGTTGATATGTGGGAAGATATCTGCCGTGATGTTTCCGTTATCTGGGGAATGCCAGTAGACCGTGTTGATTACCATGATTGCATGGCGGCTATGATCCGGCTGCAGAGAAAATACGGAAAGGAAACGTCACAGACCGGAGCTGCTTTTGTAAAGAAATCCCATTTCATGCGCAGATACGAAATTGTAAAGAAAATCTGCAGTAAAAAGCCGACAAAGGCATCATATCTGGCGGGTTTGGCAATTACAATTGCGTTTATTATCACCTCGCTGGGAATTGCAGTTGTTTCTGTGGATCTGGTGAGACAAGGATGTGTTCATGTTTCAACGGTGATTCGGGGAAATGATAGGGAAGAAATTGGTGATAGTGGGAGTCAAATAAACGATGAATATCAAGATAAAGAGAACCAAAAGATTCAGAGGATAGAGACACTAAATGGTACTTTTAAATTAAAACCAGGAGATCGTTTAGAGTCTGCTTCTATATTTTTAAATAAAGGAGATTGTATACAAATTAGAGGGGTTATAGAAAATCAAGAAGCTGAATTGCGATGCGGAATATATAATAAAAATCAAGATAATGCGTTAAGAGAAAATGATATTTTTATTGAATATTTTGAAATAAAAGAGGATTCTTGGTGGACTATATATGTTGAGTCAGTAACAGTGTCAGGGGATTTAGAACTTGGAGTAAGTGTAATTTCTAAAGATCGGGATTAACTGTTTACTAGTAAATTGGCT
>CAJMMH010000086.1 GCA_905214365.1 uncultured bacterium | reverse complement strand
ATTTTTGCGACACAGCGCGGATATGGAGAATGGAAGGATGGCTGGGAATTTCCCGGAGGAAAGCTTGAGTCTGGCGAAACCGCAGAGGAAGCCGTTGTCCGGGAGATCCAGGAAGAACTGGATACAGAAATTAAAGTGGAACAGGAGCTTATGACGGTAGAGTATGATTACCCAACGTTTCATTTATCCATGAAATGTTATTTTTGTTCTATTGTTGCCTGGGCGCTGGAGCTGAAGGAGCATGAGGCGGCCAGTTGGCTGCTTCCGGAAGAACTTGATGCTGTGGCATGGCTTCCGGCCGATCTGGAGGTTGTGAAGGAATTAAAAACAGAGCGTTCCATAACGTTGATTCGGACTTTATAAGAAAACAGAAAAAACTTCTTTTTGCCAGATAAATGATGGGGAAAAGGAGTTTTTTTATTATACAGGGTTGATTGGTGGAATCATCGGAAAATTTCCAGAGCTGGAAAATGTCGCCTTTCCCGCGACCATTTTGTGAAATGAGCCGGTAAAATAGGAAAAGAAATGATTTTCGGTTCCTGTTTGCGCAGGGTAGGAACCAGACAATGACTGGGAAAGGGAAGAAGCAGAAAAACCAGATGCAAATGCAGAGAAAATCCGGTATAATGAAAGAAACAGGCGCGGTGAAGAAAAAATCATGACGCGCTTCTTGCACAGGAGGAAGCCGGATGCAGCAGATGGATGATTTGTTCAGAGGACTTATGGAATATCTGAAGGAGAACTGGATTCCGGAAGAGGAATATTGTACGGATGGTTCAAGGTCTGAAACCATACGGGAGGGAACAAAATGGGCGGATTATACGCTGGATGATGCCAAAAATCTGGAAGTTCTGATTCGGGAAATCGGAGAAAGCTTTCAGGAAATGCTGTTCCGAAAGATTGACGAGCGCCATATGACAGATGCGGAGGTTTATAAGAAAGCCGGTATGGATAGGAAGCTGTTTTCCAAGATACGAAGCAATCCGGCATATCATCCGAGAAAACGGACGGTGCTGGCGCTGGCAATTGCCCTCTCTCTGAATCTGGATGAAACATCAGAACTTTTGAAAAAGGCCGGATATGCGCTCTCTTCTGGGGAAAGGCAGGACGTGATTGTGAAGTATTTCATTGAAAAAGAGGTTTATGATATCAATGTGATTAATATTGCGCTGCAGTCATATGATCAGCCATTGCTTGCGGAATAAATGGAGAAAATATACTCTCGCAGATTCAGACACAACAAGATTCCGGAAGTGCGCTAAAAATAGATGGGAGAAAATGGGACGGTTGGAAAAAGAAAAACAGGGAACGTGCTATGCGCTTCTGGCAGCGGTCGGAGGATATCGTCAGATGAATCTGCCGGATTTGCTGTCATGGGAGGAAGAACGGAAGCGGATGAGGGCGGCGTTGGTAAAGGGCCTGCAGTTGGAGCCGGAACGGATTGCAGAGATTGGAACTGGAAAAATGGTATCCGGCAGAGAGCTTGCGTCGACTCTCCTTGGCTTTTCCAGAACATTGAATCCGGAGGATACATTTCTGCTGTGGTTTTCCGGACACGGAAGAAACGGGGCGCTGGTATTCAGCGACATGGAAATTGGAGTGTCCGGAATTTTGGACTACATGCAGAAGTTGCCGGCAAAAAGCAAGGTTTTGCTGATAGACTGCTGTTGCGCAGGGAAATTTTCCGTTGCGAAAACTGATCCGATGCGCCTGGAAGAGACGATTTCGGACTATGCCGGACGGGGAATTGCAGTCATGGCGTCTTCAGCAGCGGATGAAGCTTCATGGATCGGGAAGGGTGGAAGCTGCAGCTTATATACGGAGCTGGTGTGCCAGGTCATGGAATCCGGAGTCCAGGTGCGGAACGGGATGATTTTTCTGAATGATATCAATGAGGAGGTGCGCTATCGGATGGAGGCGTGGAATCGGGCGCATCCGGCAGAAAGCCAGCATCCAGTGTTTCGCAGCTGCATGGGCGGAAGTGTAACTTTTTCAGTAAAAAGGGGAAAGCAATATCAGACCAAAACGGTTGTCAGAGAATTGGAGTCGTGCCGTATTTGTGAAGTGCGGCCGTTAAGTACGGCGGATAAAAAACGGTTGGCAGTGATTGTAATTCCGAAGCAGATGCCGATATTAGATTCGGTAAATTCAGAGAAAGATTCAGCGAAAGAAAAAGAGGGCAGAAGAACACTCGCCCGGCTGACCAGACAGATTGTAAAGGAAGTCGGTACTGCGGCAGTGTTTCATTCGGAACGGGGAGAACGAAGATTTGGAAATCAACAGGCACAGGCGGTCTGGTGTTACTTTGCGCAGGATGAGAGTGATCTGACGCAGAACCGGTATTTTGCGAGGACTGCATGGGCGCAGACGGAATCGCTGCGGAGGCTGTATTATCGGGAAGGGGATCAGGCTGCGGTTACAGATGGAATCTGGGTCTGGTACAATCAGGCGTATCAGATGCTGCGAGATTTGATGAAACCGGCGGAAGAGAAACGCACATGGGAACAGGAAGCGAAAGGATTGCTTTGTACGGTTGTTTCGCAGGCAGAGACATTTCTTGACGCGTTCCGCGAGGTAGAAAATGGGACACGGACGGCGGCATCGTTGTCTGAGAACTATGGAAGCTGGATGCGAAAGGTAGTGGAGAGCTATTACCGGTTAGGGGATATGGAAGTTCCGCCGGACTGCCTGCACGATTGGTCGGAGACGCTGTGCGAATTGGCAGGATATGTGGTCGATCTGGCGCAGCAGTTAGAACAGGTGAAAAATAAAACCTGGCAGGAGCGGGAGCGCTGGCTGATGAAGCTAACGATCCGGCGGTATTATGAATGTCTGGAGAAAATGAAAGGACTGGAACCTGTGTTTTTGCCAGATACAGGCAGCGAAGTGGAGTGAAAATAAAAAAATGCCAGAGCGTGTTTCAAAAATCAGGTAGAACAGGATTTGAGCATACATCGGAAAACGGGGGAGTGCAATGAAACCGATTTTTTTTACGAATGAAACGGAAGAGACATTTTTGAATCGGATCCGGAGTAATTTAAGAAACTGCGAGGCATTCTGGTTTTCGGTTAGTTTTATTAAACGTGCAGGTTTGGGATTGCTGGCAGCGGAGATGGAATCGGCGCTTCAGCGAGGGGGCAGAGGGAAGGTCATTACCTCTGCGTATCAAAATTTTACTGATATTGAATCGCTGAACATATTCCGGGGATTTATGGATCAATTTTCTGCATTTTCCTGTCATTTTGATCTGGAAAGTTTCTATGGTTCAGATTATTCAGTTCGCGGGTATCACAGCAAAGGATACTTGTTTGAATTTCCTGATCGTCTGGAATTGATTGTTGGTTCTTCTAACTTGACAAGATATGCTCTGCTGAAAAATATCGAATGGGATCTTTGCGTGAGCGGAGATGCGCAGATGGATGTTTTTGTGCAGATGCGGAAGGAGTTTGCGCAAAAATGGGATGGAACGCTGGAACTTACAACTGATGTGATTAAGAAGTATTCCAATCGGCTGAACTATGCGGTAGAACGCTGGGATATGGATTATAATGTTTCAGAAGCGCAGATTCGACCGAACTTTATGCAGCGAAAGGCAATGAAGGAATTAAACCGGTATCGCGCGATGGGGCTGCATAAGGCATTGGTCGTGTCTGCGGTCGGAAGCGGAAAAACGCTGCTTGCGGCTTTTGATGCCAGAAGTTTCGCGCCGGAACGGCTGCTGTATCTGGTGCATGAGGGTTCTATTTTAGAAAATGCGTTGAAGACCTTTCAGTTTGTATTTGGAAGTCAGGCGGTTTGTGAACTGTACAGCAGACGAAATCTGGAACAGATCTTGGAATGTGTGGAGGGTGGCGCGCATGGAGAAACTCCATATTTTCTGTTTGCGGGAAACCTGGCAATGGCCAATTCGCTGGAAAGATTTTCCAGGACTGCGTTTGATTATATTATTATTGATGAATGTCATCATAGTACCGCGTCAACCTATCGGAAGATATTGGATTATTTTGAGCCGGAGTTTTTGCTTGGTTTGACAGCAACGCCGGAGCGAATGGATAATCAGGATGTATTTGAGCTGTTTGATACCAATGTACCATATGAACTTCGGCTGCGTGATGCGATTATTAATGATCTGATTGTACCGTTTAAGTATTATGGAATCCGGGATCAGTTAGTGGATTATGGTCTCCCGAAAAATGAAGAGAGGCGTATGATTGCGCAGATTGCATCGACAGAACATGCGGCTTTTATTCATGATGAGGTAGAGCGGCATCGGGCAGCTGGAAAGCTGAAGGCGTTGGTATTCTGCCGGAATGTGACACATGCGAGGATGATGAGCGAAGCATTGGGAGAATATTATTATACCGCATATTTGACGGGAAAAAATACCGTCGGAGAGCGAATACGCGCATACCATGACCTTCAGGATGAGCAGGCGAACCTGGAAATGCTTTGTACGGTTGATATTTTAAACGAAGGCGTGGATATTCCGGGAGTAAATATGGTATTGTTCCTGCGGCCAACGGAAAGCGCGACGATTTTTATCCAACAGCTGGGGCGCGGACTACGTAAATATGAGAACAAGCAGTTTGTTACAGTATTGGATTTTATCGGAAACAGCTATCGGCGCAGTGTCCAGATTGCGTTTGCGCTTGGAAGTCTCGCGGAAAATCTGGTGTTGGAAAAGCGGCTGATGCTTTCCTTGGTAAATGATGATTTTTCGGCGTTAGGACTGGAACCGTATGGCGTGGAAATTCATATAGATCCGTTGAGCAAGGAAGAATTAACGGAATATATCAGCAGTGAAAATTTTAATAGCCTGAACTATATGAAACAGGACTATTTTAATTTTAAAACGTATATTTGCTCGGAGTACCCGCCGAAGCATATGGATTTCTGGAATAATGACTGTGCGCCGGATCTTCTGAAATTTATGAACATTCGGATCGGAGGAAGAAAAACCAATTCCTATTATGGCTTTTTACAGGGGATTGAGGAAGAAAATATTCCGGTCTTTTCAGAGCGGCAGCGTGAGTGGATTGCCTATTTATCAGCGATGCTTCCGCTTGTCCGGGCATATGAGTATCAGATTGTTCGTCGGTTTTGCAAAGGAAACGTATCGTACGCAGGGCTAAAAGAGGAATTAGTGCGAGAAGTACGATATTTTTCAGAAGAAGAGTTGGAACATGCGCTGCGCTATATGGTGCAAAGCAAGTTTATAAAGCAGACTGGAACCGAATATTTGCTGGATGTGGAACTGGATGACCAGCTGGCGGAATATATGGAGGATCTGCTTGAATATGGATTGACGCGATATGAAGCGGAGTATCCGGATGCCGAGATGTTTCAGCTCTGGCATACCTACCGGATGGATCAGGTGCAGCTGAAGCTTTGTAAAAATCCGGGCTATACGATGAAAGGTACTTATGTATACGACCGGGTCGTTTATATTTTTGCAGGATTAAAAAAGGACGCAAACGTAGAAGAACGGATTAATTATCTGGATCGATATCTGGACGCGTCAACGTTTCAGTGGGAGTGTGAGCACGATCTTTCCGAAGCGAAACAGCAGGAGCTGATCAACAGTGACCATGCGGTTGTTTTTATCCGGAAGGTGTCTTCGGAGAATGGAATGCAGATGCCATTTATCTATTGCGGAACCGGGAAAATGCAGCTTGTGCCGTGGCCGAATGATCATCAGAATACCAGGAATACTTTATTGTTCCATATTAATATGAAAGAAACATTGCCGGATTATCTGGCATATGATTTTGGAGTGGAGGGTACGACATGATAGAAACCAAACGAATGATTTTGGAACCGATAAGAAATGAAGATTTTGAATGTCACTATTGTGTGATGTTTCAGGAAGATCCGGTTATGCATGATTTCTTTGCGGCAATGCCAGAGGAGACCAAAAAGAAATGCTGGGAATCGCTGACGGTTTCCTGCGAGACATATTCACTGTTCCAGAAGGAAGATCATCAGTTTTTGGGAGAGGTCGATATCCACGAAATAGAGGATGGCGAGCTGGAGCTTGGAATTACACTGTTAAAGGTGTATCAGAATCAGGGTTATGGGCCGGAGGCAGTAAAAGGACTGACCGACTGGCTGTATCAGGAACGGCAGCAGAAGCAGGTTGTTATGCATATCGAACCAGAAAACAGCCATAGCCAGCATATGTTTGAGAAGATGGGAGCAGTTAACGACGGTTTGTATCTCAGGCTCCCGGAAGGACTGGTGAAAGCGGCAAAAGAGCAGCTCTCGGAGCAGGAGGTGCAAAAAATCAGAGCGGTTTCAGCGGTAAGAAAATTGGTATTGGATTTGCCGGTGAAGGAAAAGATGACAAGATAATAGCAGTAAGACAACATTTGATGGATTATTGGTTGCCGAGCAAAAAATATCGCTCTGGATTTTTCCTCTTCCATATGCTAGAATGACGATAACAAAGAAATCAGTATTTTAGTAGTATTCGTGCGCTATGATATTTCTTTGATACTCGATAAAGAAATATTTCACCGCATTGTACCGCATGGGAGGATTGAAATGAGATACTTAAAAACAATAACCGCCGCGTTCCTTACCGCCGCGCTTTCGCTTCCGTCCGGAATTTGCGTATTCGCAGAGGAAGCCGCGGGTGAGACTGCAGAAGAGACCTCTGCAGATGTACTATCGGCAGAGCTGAATGGCGAAGTAAAGATTAATAAACTGCCAACGGGAGACGGAAGCAGGAGTAATCCGTACCGGTTGGGAGAGACGTTTTCGGTTCCAGTATATGATCTGTCCTCCGGTCAGCAGGTGATGTATACATTTACCGTCAATGATTTTCTTGGAAAGGCGGTTGCAGATTGGTTTCCGCTGTTTGATTTTGACGATCGGGTTGGCGTGGACTGCTCGTTTGCGGTTTCAAGCGAGCTGCAGGACGCAATTTCGATGGATGTGACGTTTCAGCTGGTAACGGACAATTTTGAGGAATATTATGCGTGGCCGTACAAGAAGGATGGAAGACTTAATTCCATTGATCATGTTTATGATGGCGGACGCTATGAGTCTATCCTGATGAACAATGATGACCTGGATGAGGCATCCATTCGGTATCTGACGATCGAGTATATTTCGGATCAGGACTGGAATACCTCATATATCTGGGTGGATCTGACGGAAGAAACAGATGAGCCGGCAAAGTCGGAAGAGCAGAAGCTTCAGGAGCGCATCAATGAGCTGGAAGCGGAGAATCAGAAGCTTTGGGACAAGCTCAATGAATTGGGAATTTATTCTCTGGAGGACGAGGAAGGGACTGCAGACGATCCGGATAGCAGGGAAAATCCGGAAGATGGAGTGGATACGGGATCTGGAGAAGATCCAGAAGCTGATGGGACAGAAATCACCGGCCTGGATATGATTCCGGACGGGGAACTTGATCAGGTTCTGCAGACACAGCCGCTGGTTGTGGAAGATACCGCTTATACGGTTCATAATGAAACCAGCGAGAAAAATCATTCCGACTGGTTTCAGGCGACGGTCCGCAATCAGTCCGGCAGCGGGATTCAGGATATAACAGTTGCGTTTGCGGTCTGGGATTCCAATGGAGATCCGGTGAAGATGAAGGGAAAGTATGATTTATCCAGTAGATCGTATGTTGTGGAAGTGAACTATGAGGATGTGAATATGATGGATGGCACCATGTATGAAGCGGATGCTGATTTTATTGTATATTCTCAATGTGCGGAGATTGCCCAGATCCGGGCAATTGCGGTAAGCTACACGGATTTTGATGGAAATATTTGGGAAAATTCGTATTATCAAAAATGGAAAGATATGTATGAGGGCAGGAAGCGGGAATTGGAATAAGTTCTGGACGCAATGAATAGCAAACAGGAAAGCACGGTGGGACGTCGGGAGGGACGACGGATTCAGCAGCAATGAAAAGCAGCAGAATACAGGCAGAAGAAATACAAGAATGCGGCGAATGTCGGCTGAATGGATCAGCAGCGGAAAATCAGAAATGAGGAGCAGCAGAAAAAATGATGCGAAGGATATCGTGCGGGACGGGACGCACAGAAAAAAATGAAAGCTTTTACATATCGGATTATGTAGTATTTGATCTGGAAACGACAGGAATTTCAGCCCGGACCGATGCGGTGGTTGAAATTTCGGCAGTGAAGGTGCGGGACGGAAAGGTGGCGGACGAGTTTTCCTCTCTTGTCAATCCGGAGCGCCCGATTCCATTCCGGGCAAGCGCGGTAAACGGGATTACAGATTCTATGGTTCGGAATTGTCCGGTGTTTGAGACAGTTCTGGCGGATTTTCTGGAGTTTACCGGAAGGGATCCGCTGGTCGGGCATAATATCAGTTCCTTTGATATGAAGTTTATCAGCAGGGACGCAATGCGCTACTGGGGAAAGACGATCGGCAATCCGGTGATCGATACGCTGCCGTTAGCGAGAAAAGTGCTTCCGCAGCTGTCGCATTATAAGCTGACGGATCTGGCGGAGTATTATGGGATTTCACCGGAGGGCGCACATCGCGCGCTGAATGACTGCCGCATGAACCAGCAGATATTTGAACGTCTGGCAGAGGAGAAGCCGGTGATGGTTCAGGCAGCAGAGGGAGAGCCAAGCTGTCCGCGGTGCGGAAGACCGCTGAAGCAGCGGAACGGAAGATTTGGCGTCTTTTGGGGATGCACCGGATATCCGGCGTGCAGGTATACACAGAATATCTCGTGAAAAGCGCCAATTTTTTTGATAGGTGAAACAGAGACCGTATAATTTCGTGTAAGAACAAGACAATATTTTTGTACTCTTGGAATTTCGTTGTACCTGAATTTGCGAGAGTACATAATTTCTTTTTATGGGCAGAAATCAGCGAAAATGGCTGGTTTCTGCCTTTTTATTTTGAACGCCGCCGCAGAAATAGCATTTCTGTCGATCTATGCGTTCAACTTTCATTGCGCAAAAATGCTGTCTGCGCTATGATGAACCTGTCAGAAAGAACAGAAATCAGAAGAGAGATGGAAGCAGATAGGAGGGGAAAACAGAAAAAGAAGCTGAATTGCGCTGATTTCGGAAAATGGGAGGATATGAAATGAAGGAACGTGAAAGAATCGGGGAAGAGCAGATGGAGCAGGCACTGGATAAACTGGAGGTGAGCCTGAAGTGGCTGATCGGCGCGGAGGACGTGCTAGCAGTATGGGACGGGAATCGTCAGGAACTGCAGCTAGAAATTTACGAGGAAAAGGAGCAGTATCGCGTCATTCAGATTCAAAAAAGTGCGGTTGGATCTTGACAGAGAACGGGACGATTTGTATAATGACAAAAGAATCGGTTGTTTCCGGCAGGTTCATAGCTGGAGCATGCAGATTGCGGGAGCGTTTTTTACACGCTCTGGAGCGGTATGTTTTCTGGCGGAGTGCAGGAGTGGCAATCGAAATAAGAACGAAGAAAGCGAGGTAATGTATGATGATGAGAAGAGTGGAAATGAGAAAATCGGAGATTGCAGTCAGCATGATTACCTCGGGATCAATTCAGTAACGGAAAGCCTGTGTTTGAGAGCGGCTGAAAGACGCTCTGACAGGGATAGTCTGAAGTTTTTGCCGCGGCGGTCTGCCGCGGCTTTTTATGTTATCCGAAAATTGTGCCTATGAGGGGAAAACTTC
>CAJMMH010000085.1 GCA_905214365.1 uncultured bacterium | reverse complement strand
GCGGTGCGTACGTTGATAAAATTCAGACATTTCCGGCGGAAAATCAGCCGCAAAGGCAGGTGCATAAGAGATTCCGGAAGTACATTGTATAATAGATTGATTCACATATCGCCATCCCCGGCTGTCTGTGCGCATTCGCAAACAGAATCCTCAGCCATTTGCGGCGATCGTTCTATCAGTTCAGTTCGCTCTTTGCCAGTACTGCGTCTCTCAACTCCTTCAGACGGTCGCAGGAGAAGCCGGGATCCCATAGAAGGATGCCATGTTTTGCGGCAAGATCTTCGGTATACTGAGAATATGGGAAGGTGGTTACAATGTCAAAATACTCGTTGGTACTTTCCTGCGCGTAGTGCGTCACGGTGAAATTCAGATCATAATCAGAAATATAGGTCCGCTTATCGGTCTTTGTGATTGTCACACTGGCAAGTCCGCCGAGCATGTTTTCCGTTTTGTCCTGAATGGACTGGAAATTTCCAAGCGAGTAGTAAACCAGAGTCTTATGTCCATCGGAAGCCGTCACCCACTTTACCGGCTCGACGACATGCGGATACGCGCCGATAATCAGATCTGCGCCGAGATCTGCAAGAAACTGCGCCTGATCCATCTGATCCTGGGTCGGATCGGTCTCGTCGGTCGTCCCCCAATGCGGAAATACAATCACAAAATCTGCATTCTGCTTTGCCTCGGTAATCATCTGCGTCAGCCATTCCTTATCATAGCGATTCAGCAGATACGGTTCAGCATCCAGCGGCGCGGTATTGTTGGACTTGCAGGTATAGTTAATCATGGCAAGTGTAATTCCATTTTTCTCCGCGTAAACCGGCGTGTTCTTTTCTTCCGCTGACTGGTTCACGCCAAGAAGGGCAACATCTGGATGATTCTGCTTCCAGTAAAGAATCATGTTATTCAGACCGTCTTTTCCCTGATCCAGGATGTGATTGTTGGCCGCCAGTACAACATTAATGCCTGCGTCCGCCATACTGTCACCAATTTCTGTTCCAGTTGTAAAAACCTCGCCGGAGGTTACGCCGTATTCCGTTCCTGCCATAACTGTATCCTGGCTCAGCACGGAAAAGTCCGAAGCAAGGAAAATATCCCGCATATTGCAGAAATTATCATAATAGGAATACGTTCCGTCCGCATGCTTTCCGCTGAGCGTGTTGGAGCGATGCATCAGATTGTCACCAACCGCGGTCAGCGATACGCTGCCCTGCTCTACCTCTCCATCGTAGGAAGCTTCCGTCTGCGCTTCGGTCTGCACGGCATCCTGACCATTCTCCTGACCGGTCTGCGTACCGTCAGTTCCATTCACTCCACTTTCATCCTCCGCATTCTGATCTGCAGTTCCGGCCTCATCCGCGTTTGTTCCATCGTCTCCGGACGCGCCGGTCTGATTGGAATCCGAATCATTTCCGGATGTGCTGCCTGACACATTGGACCCGTTGTCTCCGGCAGTCGGCAGCCCCATCTGATTCTGCTGACCGTTTCCTGATTTTCCTTTCAGAATTGTCATCACGGTTGGAGCGTATTTCGCGCCGATTCCCACAAGAACCAGAATCAAAGCCAGAATTTCAATTCCGATCAGGCGGAAAATCACAGTTCCCGCATCTGTTTTCTTTTTTTTCTTTTTTGCCATGTTCAAAACTCCTTTTACGCAAGAGAAGCGGCAGTTCTCGCTGCCGCTTCCTGAAGCGTATTTCTGCCTGGTGCCGGACAGATCTCACACGCTTTGCATATGCTGTCCATACGCAATCAGAACGCAAGCTTCTCTCTGAAGTAGTTCATCAGATCATCGATCCTTACGCGCTCCTGTGCCATGGTATCACGGTCACGTACAGTTACGCAGCCGTCTGTTTCTGAATCAAAATCATAGGTTACGCAGAACGGAGTTCCGATTTCATCCTGGCGTCTGTAACGCTTTCCGATTGCGCCTCTGTCATCGTATTCACAGTTGAACTCAGAGGAAAGCATCTCATATACCTTTGTCGCGCCCTCACCGAGCTTCTTGGAAAGCGGAAGCACACCGACCTTAACCGGAGCCAGTGCCGGATGGAAATGAAGTACAGTACGGACATCGCCGCCCTCAAGCTCTTCCTCATCGTATGCCGAGCACAGGAACGCAAGCGTTACGCGGTCTGCGCCCAGTGACGGTTCGATAACATACGGAATATAACGCTCCTTCTTCTCATCATCAAAATAGCTCATATCCTGGCCGGATACATTCTGATGCTGTGTCAGGTCATAATCAGTACGATCTGCGATTCCCCACAGCTCGCCCCATCCGAACGGGAACAGGAACTCAATATCAGTCGTTCCCTTGGAGTAGAAGCACAGTTCCTCCGGAGAATGATCTCTTGCGCGCATCTCATCTTCCTTGATGCCAAGACTCTTCAGCCAGTTGATGCAGAACTGACGCCAGTACTGGAACCACTCCAGATCCGTTCCTGGCTCACAGAAGAACTCCAGCTCCATCTGCTCAAACTCTCTGGTACGGAAAGTAAAGTTACCGGGAGTGATCTCATTACGGAAGGACTTTCCGATCTGGCCGATACCAAACGGAATCTTCTTGCGGGATGTACGCTGTACGTTTTTGAAATTGACAAAAATACCCTGAGCGGTTTCCGGACGCAGGTAAACAGTATTCTTCGCATCCTCAGTAACGCCCTGGAAAGTCTTGAACATCAGGTTGAACTGACGGATATCAGTGAAATCATGCTTTCCGCAGGTCGGACACGGAATCTGCTGCTCGCGGATGTAATTCATCATCTCATCGGTACTCCACGCATCGATCGGACGTTCCGGCTCGATTCCCTTTTCCGCCATGTAATCCTCAATCAGCTTATCTGCGCGGAATCTCTCATGGCAGCCCTTGCAGTCCATCAGCGGGTCGGAAAAACCGCCGAGATGTCCGGAAGCTACCCAGGTCTGAGAATTCATCAGAATCGCGCAGTCCACACCGACATTGTATGGATTGCTCATAACGAACTTCTTCCACCATGCCCGCTTTACGTTGTTCTTCAGCTCAACACCGAGATTGCCGTAATCCCAGGTATTTGCCAGACCGCCGTAAATCTCGGAGCCCGGATATACAAAGCCTCTTGATTTTGCAAGCGCTACAATTTTATCCATTGTCTTTTCCATCATGTCCACCTCAAATTCGTCTTTCTTATTTATACAGAATAAAGCTGCCCTGACCGGCCGCCGTCTGTACCGCATTGTCCGCGAGCACCTGAACGTTGCTGCTCACATACGCAATCTCATGCTCAAAGTAAATCTTGGTTGCGAAATCCACATATACCAGATGATAGCCGGCCTTTTTCTGAAGCTCCTCTACCGTCTGTGTCTCTCCGCCCTGCGCCTTGACAAAGGTTCCTTCCAGCGCATGCGTGGTGTCTCCTACTGTTGACGTATACAGCTCGGTTCCACCCGCGTTCTTAATGTCAATGGCATTGAACTCGGTATATGCGTTGGATACCGCATACTTCAGCACCATAGAAACGGTGCCGTCGCTGACCGCCGGCGCGCTTGTCAGGCTGATCGGAAGAAGAATCTGCTTCTTCTGCTCATCAGTCAGCTGGCTGTACTCATAGTACGGAAGGCCGTAGTAGGTATTGTTATAATCCTGAATCAGACTTTCTGTCAGGCTGGTCAGCTCATCGAGACTGTAGTAATCCTTGTCAAACGGCTCAATAATCGCCGCGGTAATCTGGCCGTCTTCGTGGATATAGACGCTTCCGGCTTCCGCCGCGAAATTGTATCGCTTTGTCATCAGACTGCATCCGCAGACAACACAGAGAAACAGACAGCATGACAGCAAAGCAGCAGCTCTTTTCTTCATCTTTTCTAAACCCTCGCAGTTCTTGATGCTCTCTCGGAATCTTTTGCTCAAGTGCAGGAAAGTCTCCGAAAGTACATCTTATAGTAGTAGATACCTTTCCCCATTTTATGTTATTTGCCAGTCTCTGTCAAGAGAAACTCGCCTTCCCGCTCCGGGCGATTTCCTTACACCTGTAAGAAATCTGTAAGTTCTGCTCCTTCAACGGTTTTCAGCAGCGTTTCTGATTTCAGTTCCCGGTCCAGGTATCGTTTTTTCCAATGCCGCAGAATCCTGGCCAGAGGATCATAGGTTTCCCGGTCAAGCCGGAAGGAGTACAGCTTTCCAAGCGGCGCAGTCAGAATATATTGAAGTGCATAAACGGCAGACGGCGACAGATACTCTCCGTCGCCTTCCCGCCCGCATTCCCTGCAAACCGCGCTTCTGCTCTGCATGGAAAACCAGCCTTCCGTAAGCGGCTTCTGGCAGCGGCTGCAGGTAAAAACCTGCGGATACTCGCCGGCTGTAACAAACATGCGGTATTCACAGACAAGCCTTATCAGCGGACGCGGCATTTTCTGACGCTCTAACGCTTTCAGTGTCACATACAGGAGATTCAGGAGATTTGCATCTCCCGCTTCTTCTGCGGAAAAGCAGCCTGCAAGTTCCAGAAAATAAAAGCCATATGCCATCTGGTCAAAATCTCCGGTCAGACTGTCAAAATAATCCCGAACCGCCGCTGACTGAAGGGAATAGGAATCTCTGCGTGGGATCAGCGTAAACTCGCCGGTCACAAACGGCCTGGATACTGCGGTCAGCGTACTCTTCGGACGGCATGCGCCTCTGGCAAATACACTGATCCGCCCCTGCTCCTTTGACAGAAGTACCAGCCGGCGGTCTGTCTCGCCGACTGTCATCGCGGAAAGCACGATGCCGCTGACTGTTATTGTATCCAATTGTTCCTCCCGTTTACTTCAGCTCGTTCTCCTGATAGCCGAAGTTCTTCATATACAAGTCGCTGTCGCGCCAGTCACGGCGCACCTTAACCCACAGCTTCAGGTTTACCTGCATCTCCATCATGTTTTCGATATCCCGGCGGGCGTCGCTGCCGATCTGCTTGAGCATCTCGCCGCCCTTGCCGATGATGATTCCCTTGTGGGAGTCCCGCTCACAGATGATGGACGCCTCAATATCGATCATGGAACCATCCGGACGCTCCTTCATCTTTTCAATTGTAACAGCGATTCCGTGCGGAATTTCCTCTTGAAGACGGCGCAGCGCCTTCTCCCGGATCATTTCCGCCGCAATCTGACGCATCGGCTGATCCGTTACGGTATCCTCATCATAAAACATCGGGCCGTACGGCAGATACCGGAAAATGCGGTCCAGAAGCCCATCAGTGTTGATGCTTCTGAGTGCGGAAACTGCAATAATCTCACAGCCGTCGAGCGCCTTCTGATAGGTCTCAACCGCAGCTGCCACCGCGTCCTTTTTTACCGTATCGGTTTTGTTGATTACCAGCAGAACCGGCGTCTTTACCCGCTTTAAGCGGCGGATAATTTCTTCCTCTCCGCGTCCGATATAGGTGGTCGGCTCCACCAGCCACAAAATCAGATCTGCCTGCTCTAGTGTCTTGATTGCAACGTCTGTCATATACGTTCCAAGCTTATTTTTCGGCTTGTGGATACCCGGCGTATCAAGGAATACCGCCTGCCCGCGCTCATCGGTATAGACAGTACGAATCTGATTTCTGGTTGTCTGCGGCTTATTGGACGTAATCGCAATTTTCTGTCCGATCAGGTGATTCATCAGTGTTGATTTTCCAACGTTCGGGCGGCCTACCAGAGCGACAAAACCCGATTTTTTCTGATCTGCGGAAACCGCATCCGGTGCTTTCTGTTTCTTTTTTTCTTCTGCCATAGTTTCTCCTTATAGCTGGCGCAGGCAGCCAAACAGCTCCTGATCCTCTTTCAGCTTCGCGCTGTTTCCAATGGTGCACAGACAGTCATCCTTCAGAATTGCCTCCATATACGGCTTCAGGGCACGGATGTCTGCCTGTCTGGTATCCAGGATCTCATTCCGTTCCTTCTGCAGATCTTCTTCTGTGATACCGGTCAGATATGCGTTCAGTCCGCGGATTCCCTTTCCGGATGCTGTCAGCGGAACATCCTTCTCACCGATAATTCCGATTACATACTTTGCCATATCACGCTCGCTCGCGTCAAACGATGCGACATATTCCGGAAGCTTTTCATAAACTTCGTTGGTTCTGCGCACATGCGGATCACGGTAGGATACAAAATACCCGGTTCCGTTTTTTCCGAAATCAGACATACAGCCATACGCTCCGCCCTTCTCACGCAGACTTTTCCACAGATACTCGTAATTCAGGATATTTTTCAGTACCTGCAGACTTCCGGTATACGGCAGTCCTGTCTTTTTGAAGTTTCCGCCGCGCGCAACATACTGCACCTGAGACGCGCAGCAGATTCCCTCATTCTTCTTCTCCAGAACAATCTCACGGATACCATTCTCACACTCTCCCTGCGCAAGCTCCGGAAGAATCCGGTCAAGCGCCGGCTTTAATGCTTGGTATCCTTCCTCATCTGCAGTCAGGCTGACCAGAAGACGCTCACGGACAAACAGGCGGTCAATGACACGCTTCAGTCCGGCACGGAGTCCCTCCTTCTTCTCATCAAAGTTCCGGTACAGATCATCCAGACGGTCGTAAGCGCCGATTCCGCCAGTCAGATCGTTCAGATACGCAACACGGCTCAGATAAGAACCGGCGCGGCGGGCTGCCGTGATGTGTCCGCTGCCCTGAAGCATTTCCTTTAATCTGGATCGGCTCTCGCCAATAATCTCCTTCAGACGCTTATCGTCCGAGAAATCGGAATGAAGAAGCATCTCGCCGCCAAGCTCCATTGCCTTGGTCATCTTCTCATAAAGAGCCTTGGTATGCAGGACAAAATACAGCTTTTCCTGCTTACTGGAATCGGTATTTCCAGCCACCATGTAGTCAGTGGAAACACCTCCGGTATAAATATTGATCTCGTCCGACAGGTCACGATAGCTGTAATGCTCCGTGTTGACACTGCCATAGAACATCTTCAGAAGCGGGAGATACATTGCATCTTCCGCAGATAAGAAATCCGCGTCAAAGACAAGATCCAGGTATCCGATTCCAGCAGTAAAGAGCGGATGAAACAGAACCGGCACATCATCCATGCTGCGCTCATCATTGCAGAGCTTTGCCGCATTCCGATCCAGATCGCTGATCTGAAGCATCGGGATCATTTCCAGTACCTCCGGAGCGGTCGGCGTCTCCTGATACTTACGGAGCGCTTTCGTCTCACGAACCAGCTCTTCCAGTTCCTCTTCTGACAGGCTGTTCTTGTATGCCTGCAGCTTTTCCGCCTGCTTTTCGTCCTTCTCCTCGGTCAGACCAACCTTCGGCTCTGCAGTAACCATGACTCCAAACGTATTTTCCAGCAGTTTGGTACGGATCAGATCTTCAAAATATCCGGTTTCAATATTTTCACGCAGGAATGTAAGCGCCTCCTCATACTCCAGCGATGAGAACGGATCATTTTCATCGTACAGCCAGGTGCTGAAGCACTGCAGTCCAAGCATCAGTCCCTTGGGCCAGCGTCCAAAGTCGCTCTCTCTGAGACGGAACTCCAGACTATTAAGCGCCGCCTGCAGCGAACGGCGGTTCAGTCCGTCCTCTACCAGTGTTTCCAACGTTTCCTTAATGGTCGATACAAACAGTTCCTTCTGATCCGCGGACGCATCCTTCGCCGTTACATTGAACATGGTCTGGAAAATATTGTCCTCAAATCCTCCGTAAATCTCGGTTCCGATGTTCTTTTCCTGAAGCGCCCTCTTTAACGGCGCTCCCGGTGCTTCCATCAGGACGGTTTCCAGGATCTCAAACGCGAGACAGGTTTTCTGATCCAGGGTATCTCCGACTACCTTGTTCCAGGAGAAGTAATTTCCGGCATCCTCTGCCTCTTCCTCGGTTACGCTGTACGGAATCGTCACATCCTTTACCGCGTCAAACGGAGCCTGCTTCTTGATTTCTGACTTCGGGTCGATGCGGTCATAATGACTCAGATACTCCTGATCCATCCATGTCAGCACCCTCTCCATATCCATGTCGCCGTACAGATAAATGTAGCTGTTGGACGGATGGTAATAACGGCGGTAAAATGCCAGGTACGCCTCATAGGTCAAATTCGGAATGTACTCCGGATCGCCGCCCGATACCACGCCGTAGGTTGTATCCGGGAACAGCGCCGCATTTGTACCGCACTCCAGCACATCATCCGTGGAAGACAGCGCACCCTTCATCTCATTGTAAACGACACCATTGCAAATCAGCTCGGCATCTTTATCTTCCAGTTCATAGTGCCAGCCCTCCTGCCGGAAGATATACTCGGTCTTTGTGATATTCGGATGGAAAACCGCATCCATATATACACTCATCAGGTTGGAAAAATCCCTGTCATTAGGACTTGCGACCGGATACATCGTCTTATCCGGATAGGTCATCGCATTCAGGAAGGTATTGACCGAACCCTTCGCCAGCTCAATAAATGGATCCTTAGCCGGGTACTTGTCAGAGCCGCATAAAACGGTATGCTCAATGATATGCGGAACACCTGTGCTGTCTTCCGGAACGGTACGGAACGCAATATTAAATACCTTATTGTTGTCATCATTCGGAATCAGGAACAGTCTTGCCCCGCTCTTTTTATGGCGGAGCAAAATTCCCTCACAGTTCAGTTCCTTCATAAAATGCCGGCTGACAGTCTCATATTGTTTCAGATTATTCATATCCATCGCTCAGTCTTCCTCTTCCTTCCTTCTCAGAATATCCCCTGCTTCCGCCTCAGCGTCCAGACGCACCGCAAGCTTCTGAAGCGGATGCGGCGCGCTCTCCATACGGTTTCCCTCCTCATCGAAAATCTCCAGAACCTTTACCTGCAGATTCTCTCCGGACGGCTTCATCACCTCGATCACTTCTCCGACGCTGAACTTGTTTTTCTGCTCAAACAGGCAGCAGCCGGTTTCATTGATGCCCTGTACGGTTCCAATATACGTATAATTCTTTACATACGTATTGCTGTCGTAAATCTGCGCGTCGGCCATCGGCTTTCCGAAAAAGAAGCCGGTCGTAAACTCGCGGAACGTACACTTTCCGATTTCCTCTTTGTACCACTCCATATGCGCCTGATAAAGCGCCGGATCCTCCAGGTAATCGTCGATTGCCTTCCGGTAGGTTCTCGCTACAGACGCGACATACAGCGCGGTTTTCATGCGTCCTTCTACCTTGAAGCTGTCAATTCCTGCTTCCACTAACTCCGGAATATGCTCAATCATGCACAGATCCTTGGAGTTGAAAATATAGGTGCCGCGTTCATTTTCAAAAACGGGGAAGTATTCGCCCGGCCTTGTTTCCTCCACAATGGAGTACTTCCAGCGGCACGGATGAGTACACGCACCCCGGTTCGCATCCCTTCCGGTCAGGAAATTACTTAACAGGCAGCGGCCGGAATAAGAAATACACATAGCGCCATGCACAAACGTCTCAATCTCCATATCGTCCGGAATCCGGCTGCGGATTTCCTTCAGCTCTTCCAGAGAAAGCTCTCTCGCCGATACCACACGCTTTGCTCCCAGGCGATTCCAGAACTGATAGGTGCCGTAATTGCAGTTATTTGCCTGCGTGCTGATATGGATTTCAACCTCCGGCCAAACCTCCTTCGCAATGGTAAATACACCCGGATCAGAAATGATCAGCGCATCCGGTCCAACGCCCTTTAACTCTTCAAAATATGCGCGAACTCCCTCCAGATCCTGATTGTGCGCAAGGATATTGGCAGTTACATACAGCTT
>CAJMMH010000084.1 GCA_905214365.1 uncultured bacterium | reverse complement strand
AGCTGATCGGTGATACCGAGTACGATGTAGTAGCGGGTCTGGAGTCGAGAGGTTTTCTGTTCGGAACTCCGATTGCCTATTCGGAGCACAAGGCATTTGTGCCGGTTCGTAAGAAGGGCAAGCTGCCGCGAGAGACCGTATCGAGAGCGTATGCGCTGGAGTACGGCACAGCCGAGATCGAGATGCACAAGGATGCGATCAAGCCGGGCGATCGTGTGGTTCTGGTTGACGATCTGATTGCAACCGGCGGAACGATGGAAGCTGCTGTCAAGCTGGTTGAGGAACTCGGCGGCAAGGTTGTAAAGATCATTTTCCTGCTGGAGCTTGCCGGTCTTCACGGCAGAGACCGTCTGAAGGGCTATGATGTACAGTCCGCAGTGATTTATTCCGGAAAATAAAAAATATACTCCCGGCATACACTGCGACTGGCAGGGTCAGGCACAGCGGGATTCCGGGATCCGTAAAGAGGTAAAAAAATATGGTTACGAGAAGAAAAGCAATCCGTAAGGATAATGTACAGGGCGGAGACGGCTACATTCTGATGATGCCGATTCTGACGCAGGAAGAGCTGATGGGACATGGCAAGCTGTATAATCATGTGATTATCCCGCCTCACTGTGGCATCGGCTGGCATATTCATACCGGAAATACCGAGCCGTACTATGTCATCAAGGGACACGGCGTATTTACCGACAAGGACGGCGAGCATCCGGTTACCGCAGGCGATATCTGTACAATTCCGTGTGGCGAGGGCCATGCGATGCGCAACGATTCCGAGGAAGATATGGAGATGATTGCGCTGATCATCAACGAAGGCTGAGGCTGCGGGTATGAGCGAGCGGTCAGAAGAAACAGCAAAAGAGGCGGTTGAACTGCGCTTCAATACCATCACGTCCGACGAGTACCTGAAGCTGCGCAAGCGGGTCGGGTGGAAACGGCTTTCAAAAAAACAGGCGGAGCTTGCGCTGGAAAACAGCCTAGTAACAGTCGGCGCGTATCTGGCGGATCAGCCGATTGGAATGGGACGACTAGTCGGGGACGGCGCGGTGATCTGCTACGTTCAGGATCTGATCATTCCGCCGCAGGCGCAGGGCTACGGCATCGGCTCCGTTCTTTTGAAGGAGCTGATTGCGTGGGCAGAGGCGCACCGGATTCCGGGAACAGAGTTGATGTTTGACCTGATGTGTGCGAAGGGACGTGAAAGCTTTTATGAGCAGCACGGCTTTCTGGCGCGTCCGACCGAGCAGCTTGGACCGGGAATGATCCAGTATCTCAACGATACCGGAAATCCGCATCTGCATGTGGATGCTTCAGCAAAAGACTGACGGCTGCTGTTCGAGCGCGGCGTGAACAGTAACCCAAGCTGAAATAATTTGTGAAGAAAATATGAAAAAAAGGCTTGCAATTTATTGGCCGCTGTGTTATATTGGCAGTGCAGTAAGGAATTAAAACAGAAATCACATAGAAATGCAATGGCGCATTGGACGTAGGTTCAATGCGCTTTTCTGTATATTCAGAGCGATTCCGGCAAAGTGCCATAGCCGGTCTGAACATACAGAAGTTGGGAAGATGCAAGGGCGCATAAAGCAGAAGCTTTGTGCGCTTTTTTATATTATCGGGAACTTCGTTGAACTTTCCTGCAATGTAAAAAGTCCTCCATGCAGATTTCAAACATTGATTCCTTATGAGTTCAGGGAAATGCGAAGCGGCTGCGGCGCCAAAACGGAAAACAGAAGGGAACGGCAGGAGCTCGGATATGCCCGGGAAACAGGGAGAGAAAAAGGATGAAAAAAGCGGTAGGACTGATAATAGCACTGGCACTGGCAGCGTCTCCGGCAGCGGTTATGGCGGATGAACCGGAGATCAGCGACACCACAGAGCTGAACTATCTGTTCAGCGGCGATGTGACTGACTGGAATTATCTGGTTGCCACATCAAATACCCCGGCTGAGTACATTGATTCTCTGGTTGAGTATGATTACCTGGGACTTGCGCAGCCATGTCTGGCAGAGAGCTGGACTCGTTCCGATGACGGTCTGGTCTGGACCTTCAACATCCGCAAGGGCGTTAAGTGGATGACTTACGATAAGCAGGAATACGCAGAGACAACAGCAAACGACTGGGTAACCTCTGCCGAGTATATTCTGAACGCGAAAAACGGTTCCAAGCTGGCGGATATGCTGTTCGTCATTGACGGTGCGGAAGAGTATTATGACGCGACCAGCAGGGGTGAGGATGCGGATTTCTCAACAGTCGGTGTAAAGGCGCTGGATGATTACACACTGGAGTATACGCTGACCGGACCGGTTCCGTATTTTCTGTCTGCGATGACCTACAAATGTTACTTCCCGGCAAATGCGCAGTTTATTGAAGAGTGCGGCGATACGTTTTCTACGGATAATCAGACCATGCTGTACAACGGTGAGTTTATTATGACTGAGTATGAGCCGCAGTACAAGATTATTCTTGAGCAGAATCCGACCTACTGGGATGCCGAAAACATGTATATCACTAAGATTACAAAGACATATAACGCAGAAGCGGATACCGTTGCTCCGGAAATGTTCCTCCGCGGCGAGATCAACTACGCGGATATCCCGAACGAGCAGCTGACTGACTGGCTTAATGATCCGGAAAAGGCGGATCTGATTCGTCCGAGCCGTCCGAGCTTCTATTCGTATTATTACTGCTTCAACTTCTATCCGACCTTCGACGAGCAGTATCAGCCGGAAAACTGGAAGCTGGCAGTTAACAATGTGAACTTCAGAAAGTCGATTTATTACGCGTTTGATAAGATTGCCGCGATTATGACACAGGATCCGAACAACGCGGAGGCACATATTCAGAATACGATTACACCGGCAGACTTCTGTGCGGTTGACGGCGTGGATTATACGCAGCTGGACGCACTGAAGGATCTGGCAAGTGCGGATACCTACGATGTAGAGAAGGCACTGGAGTATAAGGAAAAGGCAATCGAAGAGCTGACCGAGGCAGGCGCAACCTTCCCGATCATCATCTATATGCCGTACAATGCAGGCTCTTCTGAACAGGCAAACCGCGCACAGGTTATCGAGCAGCAATGGGAGCGTGACCTTGGAACCGATTATATTGATGTTGTAATCGAAGCATACGCGGATACCGATTTCTCCAACACAACGCTCCGCGCAGGAAACTACTGCATCATGCCGACCACCTGGCTGGCTGATTATGCGGATCCGCTTTCCTATACAGATCCGTTTACCATCGTTCAGAATCGTACGAACTTCATCTACATGGCAGACGGCATGAGCACTGTTACTGATGAGCAGGTTGAGGGAGCTAAGGAAGGCAAGGATGGACGCTACTACAGCGACATTGTTTACGATGACATGGTAAGCGAAGCTGCAAGCGAGTACGTTGACCTGGATAAGAGATACAATGCACTGGCAGAGTGCGAGCGGTGGCTGATTCAGGATCAGTGTCTGGTAATTCCGTACATGAGAGGCGGTACCGGCTACTGCGCATCCAATCTGATGCCGTTTGAATCCCAGTATGCAGCGTTTGGCGCATCAGATGGCCGTTATAAGTATCAGCATATTTATAAGAAGGGTATCAGCACTGACGAATACTATGCGGCATACGAGGCATGGCAGAAGGAAAGATCCGATAAGCTTGCCGAACTGAGCGCAGCCGGAAAGCTTGCCGGACTTGATTACTGATAAACGTTCCGGATGCCCGGACAGCATGATCCGGTGACGGGGAGCATCCGGACGGGGATGAAATGAGATGAAGCAAAGGGAGATGTCAGAAAACAGGATCTGGCATCTCCTTTCGCAAAAATGTACGTTCGAAATCTCTTATGCACCTGCTTTGACAGCTGTATAGGAGATTCCGGGAGTACATAAAAATGAGAGGAGCGGTGTTCACTTGGAGTTGATAAAATACATACTGGGACGTCTGGGACGTGCCATGATTTCTCTGTTTTTAATTCTTGTGATTGTGTTTTTCCTGATGCGTCTGCTGCCGGTTGAAACCTATTACGGCGACCGGGCGGAAAAGATGTCAGAGGAAACCAAACAGGCAGTGCTCGCGGAACTTGGATTGGACGATCCGATCCCGGTTCAGCTGGCAAATTACCTGAAGGGACTGGCAAAGCTTGATTTCGGAAAATCATTAACCTATTACAAGGGAAAGCCGGTCTGGGGGATCATTGCCCCGAAGATTTCCTACTCGCTTCGTTTTGGCGTCGCATCGTTGATTTTGTCATTATTTTTCGGACTTAGCCTTGGAATTGTGATGACCCGTTTCAAAGGAAAGTTTCTTGATTCACTGGGGAACGGGTTCATATTGTTTATCAATGCCGTTCCTGCGGCAGTGTACTATCTGTTCGTACAGTTTATGGGTACGTCAACGCTCGGTATCAGTATGCTTTATGATGAGTCCAAATGGATCACCTGGATTCTACCGGCGATTTCTATGTCGCTCGGCGGCATCGCTTCTTATGCAATGTGGACCAGACGATACATGGTGGATCAGCTGAATCAGGACTATGTCCGTCTCGCAAGAGCAAAGGGCCTGACGGAAAAGCAGATCATGGTTAAGCATGTGCTGCGCAATGCGTTTGTTCCGCTGGCACAGAATATTCCCGCTTCCATCCTGTTCACAATTTCTGGTTCCTTGTATATCGAATCACTGTATTCGATTCCAGGCACCGGCGGTCTTCTGATCAAGGCAATTAATGCACAGGATAATACACTGGTACAGGCGCTCGTCCTGTTTTATGCAGTATTGAGCGTCGTCGGCATGCTGCTTGGAGATCTCGCGATGATGATCTGTGATCCGCGTATCAAGCTGACCAAGAAGAAGGGTGGGAGATAATGAGCAAAGTAGTTAAGAAAATGAACGAATTGAGCGATGAAGAGCTGTTCCGCTTTCTTGAATATAATCCCGAACAGGCGGAACGAACCGCTTCGACCGGTTATTCCTATTGGAAAAGCACATTTCATGTATTTATGAAAAAACGCTCGACCAGATGTATTCTTGCCATGCTGGCCGTGATCCTGGTATTTATGCTGGTTCAGCCATTTTTGCCCGGTCAGAAAAATCCGACCGAGATCTTTCTGAATCCGGAGACCAACCGTCAGTATGTCAATCAAATTCCAAACAGCATGTTCTGGTTTGGAACCAACTCACTCGGACAGGATCTGTGGGCGCGTATCTGGTCTGGAACCAGAACGACCATGTTGATTGCAATTATTTCTGTTTCCGTCAGCACCATTGTCGGCGTTCTGATCGGCGCAATCTGGGGCTATGTCAGACAGACAGACCGTCTGTTTACGGAAATTTATAATGTTATGAACAACGTTCCGACAACGGTTGTCCGGATGTTGATTACCTATATCATGCGTCCGAGTCTGTTTACTCTGATTTTTGTTATGTGTCTGACCGGATGGATCAGCATGGCAAAATGGGTGCGTACTCTGATTATGGTTGTCCGCGACCGCGAATATAATCTGGCGTCGCGCTGCCTGGGAACACCGCTGCACCGGATTATCTTCCGGAACCTGCTTCCGCAGATCGTTTCCGTTATTATGCTTGACTGCGCGTTGTCGATTCCGGGCGTTATCGAATCTGAAGTATTCCTGACCTATATCGGTCTGGGTCTTCCGGTTGATATTCCGTCGCTCGGTAACCTGATCTGCGACGGACGAAAAGTAATGATGGTCGCGTCGGAGCGGTATCAGCTGATTTTTCCGACGATTATTGTCGCACTGATTACGGTATCCTTCTATGCGCTCGGAAACGCATTCTCCGATGCATCGGATCCAAGAAACCACGTATAAGCATACAGAAAGAAATATGCCGCGGCAGACAGTGTTGAAAAGCAGTGCAGGGCTGTGCAGAAAAGCGGCTGCAAAAAGTTGCTTTGACCGGCTATGCAGAAACAGAGGCGGATGCCGGCGGACACGCGCAGCAATGCCGCGGCAGGAATGAGAGGGCGTATGGAACAGGAAACAATTCTTTCAGTCAGAGATCTGGTGGTAAAGTTTTCCCTGCGGGGACAGGAGCTTACCGCGCTTCGCGGCGTGTCTCTGGATATTAAAAAGGGAGAGAGCCTGGCGATTGTCGGAGAGTCCGGCTCCGGAAAATCCGTGCTGACGAAAACATTTATCGGTATGCTCGACAACAACGGATGGGTGGACAGCGGAAGCATCGTTTACAATGGCGAAGATATTGCCGCGTATAAGACAAACAAGGAGTGGATCCGGATCCGCGGAAAGGAAATCGCGATTGTATTTCAGGATCCGATGACCTCTCTGAATCCGTTGAAGACAATCGGAAAACAGATTCAGGAGGCGTTGGAAATCCATCAGGGCATGAAGGGAAAAACGGCAGTCAGCCGCGTGTATGATATTCTCCGGGACGTTGGCATTTCCGATCCGGAGCGGCGCTATAAGAACTACCCGCATGAGTTTTCCGGCGGTATGAGGCAGCGCGTTGTCATTGCAATCGCAATTGCCTGCAACCCGAAAATTCTGATCTGCGACGAGCCGACAACCGCACTCGATGTGACGATTCAGGCGCAGATCATTGATCTGCTTCGTGAAATTCAGAAAAAATATCATCTGACAATTGTATATATCACTCACGATCTCGGTGTTGTCGCGAAGGTAGCAGATCGTGTGGCAGTTATGTATGCCGGAGATATCGTAGAGGTTGGTGAATGCGAAGAGATCTTTCATGAGCCGAAGCACCCGTATACCTGGGCACTTTTGTCTTCACTGCCGCAGCTTGGCGTGAAGGGCGAGCCGCTGTATTCTATCGAAGGAACGCCGCCAAATCTGTTTACTGAAATTCATGGAGACGCGTTTGCACCGAGAAACCGCTACGCAATGGCAATCGATCTGCTGGAGCGCCCGCCGTATTTTGAAGTGTCGCCGACGCACAAGGCAAGGACATGGCTGCTGGATCCGCGCGCGCCGAAGATTACGCCACCGAATACATCAGTAAAGCGTGCGCTTGAATCCCATATGCAGGCACATCAGGAAAAGAAAGCAGCAAAGATCGAGACCAGAGAAAAGCTGGTTGAGGTGAAGAACCTGACTGTAACCTTCGGAGAGCGCAGAAAGATTTATACCGCGGTAAAGAATGTCAGCTTCGATATTTACAAGGGAGAGACGTTTGGTCTGGTTGGTGAATCCGGTTCCGGAAAGACGACGATCGGACGAGCGATTATCCGTATCAACCCGGCGGCGGAGGGCGAGATTTTCTACCGCGGCGAGCGGATCAGCGGAAAGATCAGCAAGGAGCTGGATAAAAAAGTAACGCAAAAGCTGCAGATGATTTTTCAGGATCCGATGGCTTCTTTGAATGAGCGCGCAAAGGTCAGCTATATTGTTGAAGAGGGACTGATGAACATTCATCCGGAGCTGACAGCCGCTCAGCGTGCCGAGAAGGTAGCGGATATCCTGACAAAGGTAGGACTGCTTCCGGAATACGCGGATCGTTTTCCTCACGAGTTTTCCGGCGGCCAGCGTCAGAGAATCGGAATTGCGAGAAGCCTGATCATGGAGCCTGAATTTATTATTGCCGACGAGCCGATTTCCGCGCTGGACGTATCCATCCGCGCGCAGGTACTCAACCTCCTGTCCGCCATGCAGAAGCAGATGGATCTGACCTATCTGTTTGTATCGCATGATCTGTCGGTAATGCGTTTCATTGCGGACCGGATCGCAGTCATCCGTAAGGGAGTCATCGTGGAACTGGCAGAAACTGAGGATCTGTTCCGTCATCCGCTGCATCCATACACCAAAGCGCTGCTGTCCGCAATTCCGATGCCGGACCCGGAGATGGCAAAGAATCAGAAGCTTCTGGTTTACGATCCGGAGCTTCAGGATTACACCAGAGATGCGCCGGAATGGACGGAAATCGAGCCAGGACACTTTGTCATGGCAAACAAGCAGGAATTAGAAGCGTATCGGAAAGAAATTGCAGAGGCCTGAGAAACAGGACGTTTTGAAAAGCCGGAACATACGAATCGAGGTTCGTACGTTCCGGCTTTTCGGCTATTTCAGCCTGACTGCGCAGAATGCAATGAAAAAAACAAGCAGAAAGGAATGGAAACCGGGAGCCGTTCATATATTGATTCCAAAAGCCTTTGTTTAAGGAGCAGGAATGGAGAGAATCAAAGCGCAGACAGCGGATCGGGAGTCAGACCGCGGCCTGTTAAAAACCATTGTGACATCGGCTGCCAATAATTATCCGGTTCCGGGAGCGGTTGTTTCCATTGCGTCGATGGAGGATCCGGAGCAGATTCTGGAGGAGGTATCTACCGATTCGACCGGACAGACACAGGAGGTCGAGGTGCGAACGCCGCCGTTTGAATACAGCCAGGAAGCGGGAGAGCCGCGCCCGTACGCAGAGCTGAAACTGCGGGTCACCGCGCCGGGGTTTGAGCCGATGGATATTGACGGAACTGAGGTATTGCCGGAACGGACGGCGATCCAGGAGGTCCGTCTGAAACCGGTAGAAGAGGGCGGTCGTCCGGGAGAGGTGGACATTCCGGATCATACGCTATACGGCACTTATCCGCCCAAGATTGCAGAGGATGAAGTAAAACGGGTGATCGGAAGCGGAGAAATTGTATTAAGCCGCGTGGTCATACCGGAAACAATTATTGTTCATGATGGCGTGCCGCAGAATGCGTCGGCGGCGGATTATTATGTCCCATATCGGGACTATATTAAAAATGTCGCGTCCAGCGAGATCTACGCGACCTGGCCGCAGAGCACCATCATTGCCAATGTCCTTGCAATCATGTCATTTACGCTCAACCGTGTGTATACGGAGTGGTATCGGAATAAAGGATATGATTTTACCATTACATCATCGACCGCCTATGATCAGAAGTGGATTTACGGCCGCAATATTTTTGAATCAATTTCCGAGGTGGTTGATGAGATTTTTGACCAGTATCTGTCAAGACCGGATGTTAAGCAGCCGATTCTGACGCAGTACTGTGACGGAAAGAGGGTTTCCTGTCCAAACTGGATGAGCCAGTGGGGGAGCAAGGGGCTTGGAGACCAGGGATATACGCCAATTGAAATTATTCGGTATTATTACGGCGATGAAATGTATATTAACTCGGCGGAGCAAATTGCGGGAATTCCGGCATCCTGGCCGCGCTATGATCTGACGGTGGGAAGCAGCGGCGATAAGGTACGGCAGATGCAGGAGCAGCTGCTGACAATTTCCGGCGTGTATACGCTGATTCCGGCGGTTACACCGTCCGGATATTATGATGAAGCGACGGCAGATGCGGTAGAAGCCTTCCAGGGGATTTTTGGTCTGCCGAAAACCGGCGTGACCGACTTTGCCACCTGGTATAAAATCAGCCAGATCTATGTCGGCATTACAAGAATTGGGGAACTGAATCCATAAAAAATTAAAGGATCAGTATCACACAGATGCGTTGGCGCAGGAAAGCCGTTATACATTTGCTTCCGCTGTAAAAGAAGAGAAAGCAGAGGCGCAGAAGCCGGCTTCGGCAAAGCCGCAGACAGGAAGTACGCCGCATTTTTGCGCGAAGTGCGGGAGCCCGCTCAACGCGGACGGCAAGTGTCCAAACTGCTCCAAATAACCGAAGGTAATTGGCGTACAGCAGGCAAAAATACAGATTCGTATACATGAATGTACTCTCGGAGTCTTTTCTGCACTTGATTTTACGGCCGATTTTCCGCCAGCCGCGCTC
>CAJMMH010000083.1 GCA_905214365.1 uncultured bacterium | reverse complement strand
TGAGAAATCCGAAGTTGAGATCGCAGAAGAGATTCTTGACATGAAGAAAAAAGAGGCACAGAAGAAATAGCAGCAAAATCAGCTTGTCGGCACACTGGGATTGTTCGAAAGTGAATAAGTAAAACAATAAAAAGCGTGAAACCGGGAATATCTGGTTTTGCGCTTTTATTCAGATTATAGTGAATGATTTTTCAGACACGCTCTAGTGCAGATGTATGTGGCGAAAACAGACTGCAGATATCTGGAATGAATTTTGGCTTGTCTGTCTCGGGATTTTGGCATATTCATGCCAAAACATCTTGCGGGATAGTGGTGTGTGAACAGTAACAAAAGAAGCGTGCTGACACTTCCGCCGACAAAAATAACAAATATTACAATAAATTACGCACAATTTACCTAGAGTTTGCAAACTACACATGAAGATTACAATTCGGAGGAAAAAATACGTGCAGATTCTTTGATCCTGTGCTATACTGAATTTATGCGGGTGGTTCAGCGTATTACAGCGGCAGCGCGGCAAAAGACAGCGGGCACAACGATGAGGGATGCAGTGTCGGATCTGTGAAAACAGAGGGCTGGAGGGGCGAAAGCGGGCGGCGGAACATGCTCTAAAGAAAGAGAAAGCACCGCAGAAACGGAGGAGAAAGCGATGAAGATTGGATTTATCGGACTTGGAAACATGGCAAGTGCAATGATGGGCGCTCTGGTGAAAAGAGGAATTTTTCGCCCGGATGAAATCATCGGAGCGGACGTTTCGGAAGCGGCGGTAAAGAAAGCGCGGGAAACGCTTGGAATCACCGCGGCAGCCGGAAACCGGGAAACCGCGGCCAGGGCAGATGTGCTGGTACTGTCAGTGAAGCCGCAGTTTTATCCGGATGTGATTGCCCAGATCCGCGACGTTGTGGATGAAAAGAAGATTGTTGTTACTATTGCGCCTGGAAAAACACTTCAGTGGCTGCAGGAGCAGTTCGGACATTCAGTGAAGTTAGTCCGCTGCATGCCCAATACACCGGCGCTCGTCCTCGAGGGCTGCACCGGCGTGTGCCCGGGAGAACTGGTCGAGCCGGAAGAGCTGGAAACTGTTCTGACAATCCTGCAGAGCTTTGGAAAGGCATATGTTGTGCCGGAGCGGCTGATGGATGTTGTGGTTGGTGTCAGCGGCAGCTCCCCGGCCTATGTTTTCCTGTTTATTGAGGCATTAGCAGACGCGGCGGTTGCGGAAGGCATGCCGAGGGCACAGGCGTATGAGTTCGCGGCACAGGCAGTGCTTGGAAGCGCGAAAATGGTGCTGGAGCTTGGAAAACATCCGGGAGAGCTCAAAGACATGGTCTGCTCTCCAGCGGGAACTACCATTCAGGCGGTTCGTGTGCTGGAAGAAAAGGGATTCCGTGCGGCAGTCATGGACGCGGCAATTGCATGCATAGAAACGTCTAAAAAACTCTAATTCCGGACCGCAGGAACAAAAAAACGAGGAGATCCGATTCCGCAGATGGAACTGGATTTCCTCGTTTTTATTTCATGCGGCGGCACTGATTTTTACAGCAGCACTGCAGAGCAGGGCTACAGCCGCAATTACGATTACTGCTGGTTGCTCTTTGCCTCAACCTCAGCAAGCTTCATAGCGCGAACCTTCAGAGACAGGCCGAACAGGTTGATGAAGCCCTCTGCATCGTGATGATCGTACAGATCGCCGGTGGTGAAGGAAGCGATACTCTCATTGTACAGGCTGTACGGAGAAGTCGTTCCCTGCTTGATGATGTTGCCCTTGTAAAGTCTCAGCTTTACTTCGCCGGTTACATACTCCTGAGAAGAAGCGATAAATGCTCTCAGCGCGTCGCCAAGCGGAGTAAACCACTTGCCTTCATATACCAGGTCAGCAAAACGGTTATCAACTACCTTCTTGAAAGAAAGCGTGTCACGGTCGTGGATCAGCTCTTCTAGCTGCTTGTGAGCTTCCATCAGGATGGTTCCGCCAGGAGTCTCATAAACACCACGGGACTTCATGCCGACAACACGGTTCTCAACGATATCAACGATTCCGATGCCGTGCTGGCCGCCGATTACATTCAGCTTGCGGATAATGTCAGCAAGCTGAATGCGCTCTCCGTTCAGTGCGACAGCAACGCCCTTTTCAAAGGTCAGGCTCAAATCAACAGCCTCGTCCGGAGCCTTCTGCGGCGTTACGCTCAGAACCAGCATATGGTCATAGTTCGGAGCCTTTGCCGGATCCTCCAGCTCAAGACCCTCGTGGCTGATGTGCCACAGGTTGCGGTCACGGCTGTAGCTGTTGTCGTTGGAGAACGGAAGATCAATGCCGTGCGCGTGGCAGTAATCAATCTCATCCTCACGGGACTTGATCTTCCAGGTATCGTTGCATCTCCACGGAGCGATGATCTTCAGATCCGGAGCCAGTGCCTTGATGGTCAGCTCAAAACGAACCTGATCGTTGCCCTTGCCGGTTGCGCCGTGGCAGACAGCAACTGCGCCTTCCTTACGCGCGATTTCAACCAGCTTCTTGGCGATCAGCGGACGTGCCATGGAAGTTCCCAGCAGATAGGAGTTCTCATAGGTAGCGTCAGCCTGTACGCACGGAGTGATGTAATCCTCGCAGAACTCGTCTACAACATCAAGAATGTACAGTTTGGAAGCGCCGGAAAGCTTTGCACGCTCATCCAGTCCGTCCAGCTCGTTTCCCTGGCCGACATCAATGCAGCAGCAGACAACGTCATAATCGTAATTTTCCTTTAACCACGGGATAATTGTGGTTGTGTCAAGACCGCCGGAATAAGCAAGAACAACTTTTTCTTTCATATGAATTTCCTCTTTTCCTGTTTTATGTATATTCAGAATATTTATACACGTTTGGAATCATCCGCAAAAGCGGGTATACAAGAGATCCTGAGCATACAATTATTAATTATGAAGCAGGAAACACAGGGAGGCCGCCATACAGGCAGATCCCGGATGTTTTCTGCGGATTACTATACAACACAACGCAGAAGAATGCAAGAGGAAAAATAAAAAAAATAAAAAAAGTACTTGCATAAATACAATGATAAACGTATAATACTGAATAAACGCAGCAAAAATAATGAATATATTCACATACGATGAATAATTCGAAACGGCTGCATGAATAAAAGAAATACTTGGCAGTCCGGCAGTTTTGTAGTAAGATAAGAAAACGCAGGATACAGGAGAGTACATACGTAGGTACAGGAGGAACAAGAGCATGATAAAAGCAGGAATTATCGGAGCAACGGGTTATGCAGGCAATGAGCTGGTGCGGCTGCTTCTGCAGCATAAAGAGGCGGAGATTGTATGGTACGGTTCCCGCAGCTACATTGACCAGAAATACGCGTCTGTGTATCGCAACTTCTTTCAGCTGGTCGATGCGGACTGCCTCGACGATAATATGGAAGCGCTGGCTGATCAGGCAGACGTTATCTTTACGGCAACGCCGCAGGGCTTCTGCGCGTCCGTTGTGAACGAAGCGCTTCTGGCGAAAACGAAGGTGATTGACCTGAGTGCGGATTACCGGATCAAGGATGTTTCTGTATATGAAAAGTGGTACGGAATTGAGCACAAGAGCCCGCAGCTTCTTCCGGAAGCCGTTTATGGCCTGTGCGAGATCAATCGCGAATCAATCCGCGGCGCGCGTCTGCTGGCCAATCCGGGCTGCTATCCGACTTGCTCGATTCTGTCAATTTATCCGCTGATGAAGGAGGGACTGATTGATCCGCAGAGTATCATCATCGACGCAAAGTCCGGTACTTCCGGAGCAGGAAGAGGAGCTAAGGTTGCAAACCTGTACTGTGAAGTCAACGAAAACATTAAAGCATACGGCGTGGCGACACACCGCCATACGCCGGAAATAGAAGAGCAGCTTGGCTACGCGGGCAGCTGCAGTCCGGTGATCAGCTTTACGCCGCATCTGGTTCCGATGAACCGCGGCATTCTGGTTACTGCGTACGCAAGCCTGGCAAAGGAAGTAGCGGAGGATGAGCTGCGCGCGGTTTATCACAAGTATTATGATAAGGAATATTTTGTCCGCGTTCTTGACGCAGGAGTTTGCCCGGAGACAAGAAATGTTGAGGGAAGCAATTACGTCGATGTCAATATCAAAGTTGATCCGCGTACGAAGCGCGTAATTATGATGGGCGCGATGGATAACCTGGTAAAGGGAGCGGCCGGACAGGCAGTTCAGAACATGAATCTGATGTTCGGACTTCCGGAGCAGGAGGGACTGTACCAGATCCCGATGCTTCCGTAACAGACAAAAAATTGCAGCTCAAATCTGCTGCTGTTCGGGCACAGCGTGAACAGCAGCGATAGAAACAGAAAGAAGGCATAAAAAAGTGAAAATAATTGACGGCGGCGTTACCGCACCAAAGGGCTTTCAGGCGGCAGGATTAAATGCCGGAGTGAAAAACTGGACAAAAAAAGATATGGCTATGGTATACAGTGAAGTACCGTGCAGCGCGGCTGGCGTCTTTACTACCAATGTCGTAAAGGCGGCTCCGGTTAAGTGGGACAAGGAACTGGTCGATCATTCAGAGTATTTGCAGGCGGTTGTTGTCAACAGCGGAATCGCCAACGCGTGTACCGGACAGGAGGGACTGGATTACTGCAGAAAGACCGCGGAAAAGGCAGCGGACGTACTTGGAATACCGGCATCCGCAGTTGCGGTCGCATCGACCGGCGTTATCGGCCAGCAGCTTCCGATGGATAAGATCTGCGCGGGTGTAGAGGCGCTTGCCCCGGCACTTGGCGCGGACCGTGCGCATGCGGCGCTTGCTGCGGAAGCCATTATGACAACCGATACAAAGCCGAAGGAAGTCGCGTATGAATTTACTGTTGGAGGAAAGAGAGCAATGATTGCCGGCATGTGCAAGGGCTCCGGCATGATTCATCCGAACATGTGCACTATGCTGTGCTTTGTGACAACGGACGCGGCAATTTCACATCCGATGCTGCAGAAGGCCCTCAGCGCTGACGTAAAGGATACGTTCAACATGATTTCCGTAGACGGCGATACCTCTACCAACGATACGGTACTGGTGCTTGCAAATGGAAAGGCAGGCAATCCGGAAATCACAGAGGACGGAGAGGATTATCAGACCTTCTGTGCTGCTCTCCACGAAGTGATGACGCAGCTTTCCAAAAAGATCGCGGGAGACGGGGAAGGTTGTACCTGCCTGTTTGAGGCTCACGTCATTGGAGCGGCAGATAAGGAGCAGGCAAGAACCATCGCAAAGTCTGTCATTTGTTCCAATCTGACAAAGGCTGCGATTTTCGGCCATGATGCGAACTGGGGAAGAATCCTCTGCGCGATGGGATACTCCGGCGCACAGTTTGATCCGGAGCGGGTTGATATCTGGCTGGAAAGCAGTGCAGGAAAGCTGAAGATTGTTGAAAACGGCGTTTCCACCGGTTACAGTGAGGAATTCGCGACTGAAATCCTGTCTCAGGAAGAGGTACGCGCAATCATGGACCTGAAGATGGGCAGCGAAGAAGCAATCGCCTGGGGCTGCGATCTGACCTATGAGTATGTAAAGATTAATGGAGATTACAGGAGCTGAAGTCATGGAGCTGGATAAAAAGATTATGGAAAAGGCAGAAACGCTGATCGAGGCTCTGCCGTATATTCAGCGGTTTAACCGCAAGATTATTGTTGTAAAGTACGGCGGAAGCGCCATGGCAGATGAAACCCTTAAAAGAAGTGTCATTAAGGATGTCGTTCTGCTGAAGCTGGTTGGATTTAAGCCGATTATCGTTCACGGAGGCGGAAAGGAAATCAGCCGCTGGGTCGGAAAGGTCGGCATGGAGCCGCGCTTTGTCAACGGTCTGCGCGTGACAGACGGAGAAACGATGGAAATCGCGGAGATGGTTCTGAACAAGGTCAACAAAAGCCTAGTATCAATGGTTCAGGAGCTTGGCGTAGAGGCAGTCGGCATCTCCGGCAAGGACGGCGGACTGCTGAAGTGCGAAAAGAAGCTTTCCGGCGGCCAGGATATCGGTTTTGTCGGCAGCATTACCGATGTCAATCCGAAGATCATTCACGATCTGTTAGAGCGCGATTTCCTTCCGATTATCTGTCCGATCGGTTACGATGAGTCCGGACAGAGCTACAACATCAATGCGGATGACGCGGCATGCGCGATTGCCCGCGCGGTTCATGCGGAGAAACTGGCGTTCCTGACGGATGTAGAGGGCGTATACCGGGATCCGGCAGACAAGAGCACGCTGATTTCCGAGCTGACGACCAGCCAGATGAGCGAGCTGCTCGGAAGCGGCATGGTCGGAGGCGGTATGCTTCCGAAGCTGCAGAACTGCCTGGACGCGGTTGAAAACGGCGTATCGCGTGTTCATATCATGGATGGACGCATCGCGCACTGCCTGCTTCTGGAAATCTTTACCAATCGCGGAATCGGAACCGCGATTCTCAAGGACGGGGCAGCACATTATTTTCAGCAGGAAACAGACGGGGAGGCAAAGTGATGAATACACAGGAAATCATTCAGACAGCGGACCAGTCGCTGCTTCATACTTATAACCGGTATCAGATCGTTCTTGATCACGGCGAGGATGTGTATCTGTATGATACGGAAGGAAAGAAGTATCTGGATTTCGCGGCAGGTATTGCGGTATTTGGCCTTGGCTATAGCAATGAGCATTTTAAGTCTGAGGTAAAGAAGCAGACAGACCGCCTGCTTCATACCTCCAATCTGTTTTACAACGAACCGGCGGCAAAGGCGGCGGCTCGTCTGACAGCTCTTTCCGGCATGGATCGTATTTTCTTCACCAACAGCGGAACTGAGGCAATTGAGGGAGCGATCAAGCTTGCCCGCAAGTATGCGTTTGATAAGGACGGATGCACAGACCATGAGATTATCGCAATGGAGCACAGCTTCCACGGCCGCAGCATGGGAGCGCTGTCTGTAACCGGAAACAAAAAGTATCAGGATCCGTTCCGCCCGTTAATCGGCGGCGTGAAGTTTGCCGAGTACAACAATCTTGACAGCGTGAAAGCGCTTCTGACAGAGAAGACCTGTGCGATTATCTTAGAGCCGCTTCAGGGAGAGGGAGGCATCTTCCCGGCAGCGAAGGAATTTATGGAAGGAATCCGGGCGCTGTGCGATGAGCGCGGAATCCTGATGATTTGCGATGAGGTACAATGCGGTATGGGACGGACCGGAAGCATGTACTGTTATCAGCAGTATGGAGTACAGCCGGATGTCATCGCAACGGCAAAGGCTCTTGGCAACGGGCTTCCGGTCGGCGCATTCCTCTGCAGAGAGTTCTGCGCGGCGCTTGTGCCGGGCGATCACGGCAGCACCTACGGCGGAAATCCGCTTGTCTGTGCCGGAGCAAACGCGGTACTTGACGAATTTGAGCGCCTGGATCTGACTGCGCATGTCAGAGAGGTCGGCGCGTATCTTTATGAAAAGTTAGAAGCGCTGGCAGCAGAGAAGGAAACCGTTGCGGCGCATCGCGGACTTGGTCTGATGCAGGGCTTAGAGCTGAGTGTTCCGGTCGGCCCTGTGATCCTGGAGGCGCAGAAGCAGGGACTGATTGTGATCAGCGCGTCCGGAAATGTCATCCGCTTTGTTCCGCCGTTAGTCATTGAAAAGAAGCATGTAGACGAAATGATCGAAAAGCTTTCTGCCTGCCTAAAATAAGTACATAAAAACCGCTTCTTTCGGATACACTTTAGAGCGTGCTTGAAAAATCTTTCAAACACGCTCTAGAGTGTAGAAGCGTATGCGTTCCCGGATCCTGTTCCGGGAGAACATACGCCCGAAAGGAGTGTTTTTTTATGTTGGGAATCCTGATGGCGCTGCTGTCCGGAGCGCTGATGAGTGTCCAGGGCGTTTTTAATACGGAAGCGACCAAGCAGACCAGTCTGTGGGTTGCGGCCGGCTTTGTGCAGCTGACTGCGTTTGCGGCCTGCACCGCCGCGTGGCTTGCAACCGGGAGAGAGAGCATTGCCGCAATTGGAAGCGTAAGACCCTGGTATCTGCTGCTCGGAGGTGTGATCGGCGCGTTTATTACGATCACCGTTGTGCAGGCGATGAACCGTCTTGGTCCAGCGCAGGCTGCCATGCTGATTGTAACCGCACAGGTGGCGGTGGCGTGGCTGATTCAGCTGTTTGGTCTGTTCGGTACGGAAAAGACCGATTTTTCCTGGAGAAAGCTAATTGGAATGGCGCTTGCGGTCGGCGGGATTATTCTGTTTCAGTGGGAAAAGAACGGCGGCAATGTGTAACAAAATCGCAAAAAAACTGAAAAACCCACTTGCAAGAACTGAAATAGTTTTGTAAAATAAGAATGTCGGTGTAAAAGGCATGCCAGTCTTTTGACCGCCGTACGGCGTCTGAAAAGAAAGGTCTGGTGATTGGTATGCAAAAGCAGAAAAAATGGGTGTTTCTGCAGCTTTTTGTGCTGCTGTTCATGTGTCCGGCAGGCTGCAGCTATGGACGGACTCCGGCAGGCGTATACGATGCGCTTGCGCCGGTATCATCGGAGGATGGCAGCCTGAGCGTACCTGCCGAACGCCTGGCGGATCGTATGGATTCCATATCTGAAAACATCAGCTTGGAGAGCGGCCGTTCAGAAGGAAAAAGTGCTGCGGAAACTGCCGGGGACATACAGGAAACAATTGCCGTGTATCTCTGCGGCCGGGTACAGCGTCCCGGTGTCTATCAGCTTCCCGCAGGAGCGAGGCTTAACGATGCGGTGAAGGCTGCCGGAGGGCTTTGCGCGGACGCGCAGCCGGAGGCAGTCAATCTGGCGCGGTATGTGCAGGACGGAGAGAAGCTGTATATTCCGTCCGAAGAGGAAGTACAAAGCGCTGCCTTAGATGGAAAGGGTTCGGTCTGGGACAGCGCGGACGGATCCGGAAACGGAGCAGACACATCTGGAAATGAAGCAGATACGTCCAAAAGCGGATTGATCTGCGTCAATACAGCGACAAAGGAAGAACTGATGCAGCTGCCGGGGATCGGGGAGGTTCGCGCGGAAGCGATTCTGACTTACCGCGAGGTTAACGGTCCGTTTGGACGGCCGGAGGATCTGATGCTCGTTCCGGGCATTAAGCAGGCTGCTTATGAGAAAATAAAGGACAGGATTACTGTCCTTTCGTAACGGAAGAACAGGAGAGGGAATCATGGCGAAGGTATTGGTTGTTGACGATGAGAAGATGATTGTAAAGGGAATCCGTTTCAGTCTTCTTCAGGATCAGATGGAAGTTGACTGCGCCTACGACGGAGAAACCGCAGTGGAGATGGCAAAGAAAACAGAATATGACATCGTGCTGTTAGATATCATGCTTCCCCGGATGGACGGGATGCAGGTCTGCCAGGCAATCCGCGAGTTTTCCAACATGCCGATCATCATGCTGACCGCAAAGGGCGACGACATGGACAAGATTCTTGGTCTGGAGTACGGGGCAGACGATTACATTACCAAGCCGTTCAATATCCTTGAGGTAAAGGCCAGAATCAAGGCGATTATGCGCCGCAGCAGAGGAGGAAGCATGGCGGCCGCGCAGAAGGAAGAGTCAAAGGATATTATAACCGGCGATCTTCGCCTTGACCCGCAGGGCAGACGTCTTTTTATCCAGGGACGCGAAGTCAATGTGACAGCCCGTGAATTTGATCTTCTGGAGCTTCTGGTGATGCATCCCAATAAGGTATACAGCAGGGAAGAACTGCTGAATCTGATCTGGGGATATGATTATCCGG
>CAJMMH010000082.1 GCA_905214365.1 uncultured bacterium | reverse complement strand
CGCCGCGGAAACTCTCTCCGCGGCGCCATACGTCCTTCTTAATCCTCGTCTTCCTCTTCCGGCTCATTCCAGTTATGATATACTTCCTGAACGTCATCGTCCTCATCGAGCATATCGAGAATACGGGTCATCAGCTTGATGTCCTGCGGAGAAGTCAGATCTACATAGGTCTGAGGAATCATTGTAACCTCTGCGCCTGCCATCGGGATTCCCTGCTGCTCAAGAGTCTCTCTGACAGAAGAAAAGCTGTCCGGATCGGTATAGATCTCATAACAGTCCTCTTCCTCGGAAAAGTCCTCTGCGCCCGCGTCTAGAGCGGCCATCATCAGCTCGTCCGCATCCATATCGCACTCTTCCTTATCGACAATAATCTGCCCCTTTCTGTCAAACATAAAGGATACGCAGCCGTTGGTTCCGACATTTCCGCCGCCCTTGGTAAACGCGTTGCGGACATTGGAAGCGGTACGGTTCCGGTTATCGGTCAGTGTCTCAACAATGATCGCTGTGCCGCTCGGACCATAGCCTTCGTAAGTAATTGCCTCGTAGTTTGCTGCATTGGCATCTCCGGCAGCCTTCTTGATGCTTCGGTCAATGGTATCATTCGGCATGTTGTTTGCCTTTGCCTTTGCAACGACATCACGCAGCTTGCTGTTATTGGCCGGATCTGCGCCGCCCTCTTTTACCGCAACGGCAATCTCACGTCCGATCCGGGTAAAAATTTTACCCTTTACTGCGTCGTTCTTTTCTTTCTTGTGCTTAATATTGGCAAACTTGGAATGTCCTGACATAAAAATACTCCTTCTTATAAAATACTCAACTTATGTATCATAGCACGCCTTTTAAAAACTTTCAAGTCTGTGCCTTTATTTTTCTTGTTCAGATCCGGCCGGATTTCCGCCTGCCGTGCCAACTGATGTTGTTACGCGTACCTTCCGGATCACATTGTTGTCAACTGATAATACCTGGAAACAATATCCCTGATACTCTACCTGAGGTTTTTCCCCCTGATTCGGGATCCGCTCCAGACGGCTGATCAGAAAGCCATTCAGCGTCTCACACTCTTCTTCCGAAAAATCGAGCTTCAGATGCTCCTGAATATCTTCTAGTCTTGCCGATCCGTCCATCAGCCAGGAGCCATCCCGGTTTCTGACAATGCTTGTCTCATCCTCATCGTACTCATCGAGAATGTTTCCTACAATCTCTTCGAGAATATCTTCCATCGTCAGAATACCTGCAGTCTGTCCGTACTCGTCCACGACAACGGCAATGTGGTCTTTCCTGGCCTGCATCTCCCGGAACAGCTGCGTCAGTCCCTTGCTTTCCGGAACAAAATACGCCTCATAAAGAAGACCTGGGATCTCCCCGATCGGCAGATTCTGGTTTTTCCGGTCCCGCTCCGCAATCACTGCGGCACGCAGATGAAGCATCCCGATAATATCGTCAAGATCCTCCCGATAGACCGGAAACCGGCTTTTGTTTTCGTCAATCATATAGTCAATCGCGTCCAAAAGACTGGTATCAGCATCCAAACAGGCTATGTTATTTCTTCTGGTCATAATATCGTGAGCCTGTTTGTCATCGAGTTCTAGAATATTATGAATCATATCCGCTTCCTGCGGTTCAAGCACTCCCTGCTCCTGTCCCTCATCTACCATTGAGATGATCTCATCCTCAAATTCTTCTTCCGCTTCTCTGTGGTTCTTTTTCTGCATAAAATTAGGCCATCGCCCGTGACTGTCCATGTCTGGTCCTGCTTTCTTTTTCTGCAGGAGTCAGCCGCTGTCATCGTCTGTATACGGCTGCTCCTCCCCTTTTTCTGCGCACGCCGAATCGCGGTGCGGCTATCATAGGCAAGTATAACATGCTTCCTCTAATCCGTCAAGCAAATGGAACTTATGTATGACAGACAAAACATGTTCTTCCGCTACCGGATATCCAGGCTGACACAGAGTGCTTCATCAATGCGGCAGAGCATATCCGCCTCCAAATGGCACACTTTTTCCCTCAACCGCTTTTTATCAATCGTCCGAAGCTGCTCTAACAGGACAACAGAATCCTTTACAATATCGCAGCTTCTGCAGTCAATTGACACATGCGTCGGAAGCTTTGCCTTGTTCATCCGTGATGTAATCGCAGCGCAGATCACCGTTGGGCTGTGCCGGTTGCCCATGTCATTCTGTATAATAAGTACCGGCCGGATTCCTCCCTGCTCAGAACCGACTACCGGGCGAAGATCCGCATAATAAATATCGCCTCTCCTGATTACCATACCGCATCACACTCCATATCAAAGAATCGGTCCGACGCGTTTGCAACGCCGGTTTTATTTCCAGTATCTCCGATATTTTCCTGTTATATACGATGATGTCCCCCGAATCTTTTGCATGCCCGCCTTTGCAGCTAAAAATCAGGTTTACGGCAGAAGATTTCAGATCTGATCCGCAACGGCCGCGGAAAACAGCCAGTCATCCTCAAAGTAATCCTTAGAACCGATCATTTCCCCGTGTCTGAAATAAACACGAGGAATCCGTTTTCCGAGATCACACAAGAGCTCATAATTAAAGCTGCCTGCCAGCGCGGCAACTTCCTCCGCCGTAATCTCATCTTCACCGTCGCGTCCGATTACAGTTACCGGATCCCCCTCGCAGACTCCAGGAATATCCGTCACATCCAACATCACCTGATCCATGCAGACTCTTCCGATAATCGGCGCGCGGTGTCCGCGTACCAGCATCGCTCCGCGATTAGAAAGCGCACGCGGATATCCGTCCCCATAGCCGATACCAACCGTCGCGATCGTGGTTTCTCTCTCTGTTACATAAGATGCGCCATATCCGACCGGCGTTCCTGCCGGAACCTTTTTGAGGTAAAATGCCGTACTTTTCAGCTCCATCGCAGGCTGCAGCGCGAACGCGGCTTTGTCCATTTCATCCGATGGATAATAGCCGTACAGGGCAATTCCGACCCGGAACATATTTCCTGGAACCTGCAGCATCTCCATGGAAGCTGCACTGTTTCCGATATGGCAGATTGGAATCCGGATCTGTGCCGCTTCTAACTCAGCCATCAGCTTTCGGAAACGCACCGCCTGTTCCCACGCGCCCTCACGCCGAATCATATCCGCTGTTGCCAAATGGCTGAACAGACCCTCAACCGCAATGCCGGGAAGCGCCTGCAGCTTTTTTGCAAACGCTGTTACTTTCTCCGGCGGCAGACCGATCCGTCCCATGCCGGTATCTGTTTTGATATGGACATATGCTTTCTGTCCCATTGCCGCAGCAAGCACAGAAAGCTCTTTCACCTGCTTTTCCTGAAACGCGGCAAAACGGATTTTTTCCTGAATCAGCTCCGGATATCTTTCTTCCGGCACAAATCCAAGCACTAAAATCGGCTTTTTGATTCCGTTCCGTCTCAGATTTAACGCCTCGTCAATGGTTGCTGTCGCATAGCCCCATACCAGATCATCTACCGTCTGCGCAATCGGAACCGCGCCCAGACCATAACCGTCCGTCTTGACTACCGCACAGAGCATTGCCTCCTTCGGCACGCGCCTGCGGAACGCTTCCATATTTGCCCGGACTGCGTCCAGATTTATAGCAGCGTATACTCTCTGATACGACTTCATAACAATTCCCCCTTTATTTGATGTACTCTCGGGATCTCTTATGCACCTGCCTCTGCGGCTGACCCATCCCAGGTCCGGTGCGAAACGCGTTTCATCACAGGCGCAATCCCGGAAAGCAAATCCGATGCCGTCATCCCATACGTTCCGACAGCTTCCGCGGCAGCGTCTCCCGCCGCTCCGTGCAGCCAGGTCCCAAGAACAGCCGCGCGGTCCGGTTCCATTCCCTGTGCCAGCAGCCCGCCGATCATACCGGCAAGCACATCCCCGCTTCCTCCGACTGCCATTCCGCAGTTTCCGGTCAGATTCAGGTATTCCTGCCCGTTTGAGGTGCGGATTACAGTTCTTGCGTCCTTGCAGACACAAACTGTGCCGAAGCGCTCCTGAAGTCTGGATGACGCACCGCGAAGCCCCTCATCCTTCAGATCCGCAATCGAACAGCCAAGCAGGCGCGCCAGCTCTCCCGGATGCGGCGTCAAAATCACACGGCTTCCCAACTCCTCTGGCGCTTTCTCTGCCAGAAGATTCAGTCCGTCCGCGTCAATCACAACCGGAACCTGTCCATGCCCGGCAAGGATACGGTTCAGAATTTCAGCTGCCCGGCTGCTTTTCGACAGTCCCGGACCAATCACAATTGCCTTCGCGTGGCGTTCCGCTTCCTCCAGTTCCGCAGCGTTGTTTAAAAGCACTGCCTCCGGAAGCCGCTGCTGCAAAACCGGACGGTTTTGCTTTGCCGTATATACCTTTACCAGACCGGCTCCGACCCGGTATGCCGCTTCTGCCGCAAAGCAGGCAGCTCCTGCCATCCCGTCGGCCCCCGCAATCACCAGCACCTGCCCAAACGTCCCTTTGTTCCCGTCCGGCCGCCGCGCGCCAAGCAGCCCGCATGCATCTGCCTCATCCAACGCATACAGCACTGGCCCCGGCTTTGCATCCTGCAGCGGCGCGAATCCGATTTCATATGTTTTTACGTTTCCTCCGAAATCAGCGCCCGGATACAGCCTGTGACCGGCCTTTTCATATCCGAATGTAACCGTAACATCTGCCTTCACTGCTGTATTGAACACAAATCCGTCATCCGCCCGGACCCCCGAACTGATATCAATCGCAACCGCGCGGCTCTGTGTATTCCGACCAGCTGTTTCATTAAAACTCTTAATTGCGTCCAGAAAGGCTCCGCCCGGCGCTCTTGATAACCCGATGCCAAACAATGCATCCACATACACATCAAATCCGTCAGGGATCCGGCTGCCGTCCTGCCACTGCCAGATTTGAATTCCAAGCTTATTGACCAGCTTTTCCTGATAATTCCACTCTTTGGTTGTCCGGCTGCGATCTCCGACAAGCCAGATCTCGGCATACCATCCGGACTGTGTCAGAATCCGCGCAGCAGCCAGACCATCTGCACCATTATTTCCGGTTCCAGCCATAAAAAAAACGCGCCGACCGGAGCCGGGAAGCTTTTTAATCTCCCCGGCTGCTGCCAGCGCCGCCCGCTCCATCAGAATCAATGATTCCATTCCAAATTCCTGAATCGAATAACGATCCAGTTCCTTTGCCTGTCTTGAATCGAGCAATTTCTTCATCCTTACTCCTCCTGCCTGCTCAGACGATAGGAAATCCGCATCAGACTTTCAGAAAGATGAACATTTTCAACGACAACATCTTCCGGAAGTAGCAGATCCGTATGTGCAAAATTCCAGATTCCACGGACTCCGCACGCAACCAGACGCCGCGCCGCCTTTTCCGCCGCTGCCTTTGGAAGCGTCAGCGCCGCAATGGAGACCGTATTATGCTGCAGGTATGTTTCAAGATCATCCATCGAATACACAGGAATCCCACGGATTGAAGTTCCGATCAGACGCGGATTGATATCAAACATCGCCTTCATCACAAACCCGCGTTTTTCAAAATTGGTATAATTTGCAATTGCCTGCCCCAGGTTTCCGGCTCCGATAATAATCACGCCGTAATTCTTGTTCAATCCGAGAATATTTCCAATTTCCGAATACAGATGCTTTACATTATATCCATATCCCTGCTGTCCAAATCCCCCGAAATTATTTAGATCCTGCCGGATCTGCGATGCGGTAATATGCATCCGTGCGCTCAGCTCGCTGGAAGAAATCCGTTCAATCCCTTCCTGCATTAGCTCTCCAAGATACCGGTAATACCTCGGAAGACGTTTAATTACCGCGCGGGAAATTTCTCTCTGTTCCATTGCCTTCACCTTCCTGAATTTCTCTGTCGGCCGCATATCGCGGCAATGCAGGGCGAAACGTTTCTTCCCCTGCTATCCTTATTTTATTATATCATTCGTCAACTTTTTGTCAATCGCATTCTTTGAATCTGTATTTGATGAATATGTATTTGACATTTTTCTCCGCTTTCGCTAGAATAGCAGGAGTGTGTATCCGCATTGAAATCCGCGGCGGACACGGACTGCAAGCCGATCCGTATGTGCACCAATAGGAGGTTTTGAGTTTTATGATTTTATCCTGCAGTCATATCAGCAAGGCATTTGTCGGCAAACCAGTCCTGGCCGACGGAAGCTTTCATATAGAAGACAGAGAAAAGGCAGCTGTTGTCGGCATCAACGGCGCCGGAAAGTCAACGCTTCTAAAAATTATTACCGGCGATCTGAAGCCAGACACCGGCGAAGTTACCCTGGCAAAGGACCGCCGCCTCGGGTATCTTGCCCAGCACCAGAATCTCAACAGCACCCGCTCAATTTACGACGAGCTGTTGGAAACAAAACGGGATCTGTTAGAGCTTGAGAAGCAAATCCGCGCACTGGAGCTGCAGATGCAGACACTGACCGGCAGTGCGTTAGAGGAAGCACTTGCCCGCTATACCCGAATGAACCACCAGTTTGAACAGGAAAACGGGTATGCGCTCCAGAGCGAAATCACCGGCGTTCTGAAAGGCCTTGGCTTTGATGAGAACGAGTTTAACAAGTCGATCCAGTCGCTCTCCGGCGGCCAGAAAACCCGCGTTGCCCTCGGCCGTCTCCTGCTTTCTAAGCCGGATATCCTTCTGCTGGACGAGCCGACCAATCATCTTGACCTGAACTCCATCGCATGGCTCGAAACCTTCCTTCTGAATTATAATGGAAGCGTTATCCTGGTATCTCATGACCGTTATTTTATGGACCGGGTCGTTACAAAGGTCATCGAAGTAGAAAATACGATGATTCACGTTTACAATGGAAACTACTCCGATTACAGCCTGAAAAAGCAGGCGATGCGTGAAGCGCAGATTAAGGCATGGATGAACCAGCAGCAGGAAATTAAGCACCAGGAAGAGGTCATCAGCCGCCTGCGCTCTTTCAACCGGGAAAAGTCAATCCGCCGTGCAGAAAGCCGGGAAAAGATGCTGGATAAAATGGTACGCCTGGAAAAGCCGCTGGAGCTAGACTCCTCGATGCGGCTGCACTTAGAGCCGGCCGTCACAAGTGGAAATGATGTTCTGACCATTGAGCATCTGAGCAAACGCTTCGGCAGCCAGGTTCTATTTGAGGATGCTGATTTCACAATCCGCCGCGGCGAAAAGGTTGCGATCATCGGCAATAACGGAACTGGAAAAACGACACTTTTAAAAATTATAAACGGCCTGATCTCCGCAGACAGCGGTTCCTTTCATCTCGGCTCACGCGTATCCATCGGCTATTATGATCAGGAGCAGCAGGTGCTTCATCCGGAAAAAACGCTGTTTGAAGAAATTTCTGACGCGCATCCGGAGATGACCAATACGGAAATCCGCAATCTCCTTGCGGCGTTTCTGTTCACCGGTGATGATGTGTTCAAGCAGGTAAGCGCGCTCAGCGGCGGAGAAAAGGGCCGCGTGTCCCTCGCGCTTCTGATGCTCGGAAACGCCAACTTCCTGATCCTCGATGAGCCAACCAACCATCTGGATATGGTTTCCAGAGAAATTTTAGAGCAGACCATCCGCGATTACTCCGGTACGCTGCTATATGTCTCCCATGACCGTTACTTTATCAATCAGACAGCGACTCGGATTCTGGAGCTGACACACCAGACATTTGTAAACTATATTGGTAACTATGATTATTACCTGGAAAAGCGCGATCTGTTAGCGCCTTCGGTCGTACAGGAAACCGTTTCCTCTCCGGATTCTGCCGAATCCGCCAAACAGGACTGGCATTCTCAGAAGGAAGCTGCCGCGAAACTGCGCAAGCTGGAGAATGACTGCAAAAAAGTGGAAAAGGCAATTGCGGATCTGGAAACAAAGAAAAGCGAACTGGAGCAGGCACTCGCTGATCCGGCAATCAGCTCCAATTCCGCCCGCCTGAATGAACTGCACCGGGAATTTGAGCAGACTGACGCGAAGCTGTCTGAGCTTTATGAAACCTGGGAATCACTGGCAGAACAGCTGTCCTAATTTTTCAAACACACTTTAGAATGAGAAAAAACATGCCGTACAGCAAACAATCAATTTGCTGTACGGCATGTCTTTATTTTTTAGCGGCTTTCTGCAATCTGCTTTGCTTACGCTCTCCACTCCAGATCTCCGCGATCCAGGCACAGAATCAATGACTCCGCGGTCGCAATGTTGGTTGCAAGCGGAATATTATACATATCGCAAAGTCTGCTGACTTCTCCCAGACTGGAATGCTCTGCATACATGGTCAGATCCGCATCATGGAAGAAAATAACCATATCAATATCATTATTGGCAATTTCATTCTGAAGCTGCATATCTCCGCCCATTTCTCCGGGAAGAAACTTACTTACCTGAAGTCCGGCAGCCTTTTCAATCCGCTTTCCGGTCATCTCAGTCGCCACCAGATGGTGTTTCTTTAAAATTCCCTTATAAGCAATGCAAAAGTTTTCCAGAAGAGCTTTCTTACTGTTATGTGCCGATAATCCAATCGTCATGCTGTCACCCCAATGTTTCAATGTTCGTTTGATACCTTGTCCGGTTGTTTACCAAAAGCAGCGCTGTACTCTTGATAACTTCCAGAAAACCATTTTTATTATAGCAGAAATCCAGAAAATGTCTATTACATTTTTCTTGCAATCTATCAATTTTTTCATAACATTTCCAGCATCGGCAAAAATCCGGATACGCCACTTTCCGGAAATCTGCAAACCTTACTCTGCCGATTCCTGAAGCTTCAGCAGCTGCTCCGCCTGATCTGCCGCTGTCAGACTGTCAATCAGTTCAAACAGATCTCCGTCCAGAACCGCATCCAGACGATACAGCGTCAGCTTGATCCTATGATCCGTCACCCGGCTCTGCGGAAAATTATACGTCCGGATCTTTTCGGAACGATCGCCGCTTCCGATCTGGCTGCGGCGCTCCTGTGCCTGCTCATTCTGCGCGCGTGAGCGCTCCAGTTCGTAAAGCTTTGCGCGCAGAATCTTCATTGCCTTGTCCTTATTCTTCAGCTGAGACTTTTCATCCTGGCAGGAAATTACAATTCCGGTGGGAATATGAGTCAGACGTACCGCGGAATCAGTCGTATTGACACACTGTCCTCCGTTTCCGGACGCGCGGAATACATCGAACCGGCAGTCATTCATGTCAATAACTACATCGACCTCCTGCGCCTCCGGCATAATTGCCACCGTTGCGGTAGACGTATGAATGCGGCCGCCGCTCTCCGTTTCCGGAACCCGCTGCACTCGATGAACGCCGCTTTCGTACTTCATCCGTGAGTATGCCCCGTGACCGGTAATCATAAACACAACTTCCTTCATACCGCCAATTCCGCTTTCGTTGAAGCTCATGGTTTCTACCTTCCAGCGGCAGCGCTCCGCAAAGCGGACATACATCCGGTACAAGTCCGCGGCAAACAGCGCTGCTTCCTCGCCGCCCGCTCCGGCACGGATTTCCACAATGACATTTTTCTCGTCATTCGGATTCTTCGGAAGCAGCAGGATCTTTAGTTTCTTTTCCAGATCAGAAACCTCCGTCTTTGCTGCGGACAACTCTTCCTTCAGCATATCCCGCATTTCCGGATCATTTTCTTCTTCCAGCAGGTCCAGGCTGTCCTGAACAGTCTGCTTTGCTTTTTTATAGGAACTGTAAGCCTCGGCAATCGGCGCCAGATCCGCCTGCTCCTTCATCAGGCGGCGGAACCTGGACGGATCTGCCGTAAGCGCCGGATCATTCAGCTCCTGCATCAGCTCTTCCTGTCTG
>CAJMMH010000081.1 GCA_905214365.1 uncultured bacterium | reverse complement strand
CAGGCCCACGCCTTTCTGCTTTGCCAAAATGGCAATGTGGTGGGCGGCTTCGCCTCCTCTCCACCAGATAAACAGGCGATTAATCGCTGACTCCCGCGGCATCTCGGAAATCAGATCCGGACGAAAAAAAGGAATCAGCAAAAACAGCAGCAGGATTCCTTCACAAAGGTTTTTTCTCGATATTGTCAGAGATGCCGATCCCTGGCATTTCTGTTTTGGGTATTCCTGTGTTCTGTTTTCCCGTTTTCTGTCTTCATATGTCCGATTTTCTTTTTTTTTCATATGCTTTTATTTCTGCTTTCCCGCTGCTGCGCGCGTTTTCATCGTCCGGATCCATAACAGTCTGTCTTCTCCGATGATCCGGATCAGCCTTCGTTTAATTCTCTGCCTGCCGGATGTCCAGCTTGCGCTGTAATGGTGAATCGAAATCGTTCTCTCACAAAACAGGTTTTCTACTTTATCGCCGGAGGAATACGGGTCCATGTACTCCGGTGACAGGACGATGACTCCGTCTTTTTGTTCCGGTTTTTCCGTCTGGTGAAATCCCAGCCGTTCCAATGCTCTGGTATTTAAAACCGGACACATCAGCTCCTGCATACGCTTCGGTGAAAATTCTGCGGTTTCATATTCCCGGAGCATTGCGCGAACCGGCTCCAGACCGGCTTTTGCGCCGAAACCAAGTCCTGTATTGATCTCGCCGCTCTGCTGCCTTGCAAAAAATCCGTCGTACCGCAGCAGCGGATCGAGGCTTTTTCGCAGTTCAACATCGGTATCCAGATAAATGCCGCCGTACTGATTGATTACCTGCAGCCGTACAAAATCAGAAACAAATGCCCACGCCCCGGCCTGATACGCGGCCTTCGCAAACGGCCAGTCACCGATCGGCGTGTTGGATTCATCCCACCGCTGCAGCCGGTAACCCGGGCATACCTTCTGCCAGGTGCGGATACACGCCCGGACATCGCCAGGAAGCGGTTTTCCGCCAAACCAGCAGTAATGAATCACTTTGGGAATCCGGTTCTTCTGCATCGTTCCTATTTCCCCCTGTTCTTCTCAGAAAGCAGCTCCTGGTAAATTTCCTGCAGCCTTACCACATTGCTTCCTGCGTCGTACCGTTCAGCAAGGATACGCTGCTGTGCCTGCATGGAACGCTCCCTGCGTCCTGCCGACCGTGCTTCGCCATCCTGCCTGCCATCCGTTTCCATTTCCAGCCAGATCGCATCCGCCCATACGTCCGCAGATGTAATCGGCAAAAAATGAACGTTTCCCGTCAAATTCACTTCTTTTGTAATCCGGTCTGATACCAGACAGGGCAGCCCTGCATCCTGCGCCTCCACAAGCACGACCGGAAAACCTTCAAACAATGACGGCAGCACAAACAAATCCATTGCGCTGTACGCATCTTCCATCCCTGGAAGATCCCCCAAAACCAGAATCCGTTCCCGGTACGGGTGTTCCCTGGCTTTTTGTTTGATCTCTGAAAAGCGCGGACCATTTCCTGCCAGCAGCAGCCGGACATTCTCCTGTTTTTCCGCCAGTTTCTGAAATACTTCCAAAAGAAATTCATGATTCTTCTGAAGCGTATACTGCGCCACGTGTCCGATCAGGAACGCATCGCCAATGCCGAGTTGATTGCGGAAGCAGCGGCGTTTTTCCCTGTCATACTGATAGCGGGACGTGTCGATTCCGTTCTGCAGCACCTCGAATGGATGATTCCCGAACATCCACTGCCCGGCCGGACGGCTGCATGCAATTGCCTTCTGATACAGGCGGCAAAAAAACGGGCGCAGCAGCCGATGCATGACCGGATGATCGCAGGCTGTGTTGTGACTGTGCGCAATTCTTGCTTTGATCCCGGCCATCGCCGCAATCACCAGTTCCGGCGTAATCATCGCGCTGTTTCCATGGACATGGACAAGGTCATACCGTTCCTGTTTCAGAAGCCGGTACAGTCCTGTGTAATATCCGGCCGGATCTCTGTGCTTCAGCGGCAGAATATTTACGCAGACGCCAAGCGTTTGGCATTCCTTTAAATATTCCGGCATAACCCGGTCGCCGACAAAGAGACTCATCCCGAACGCTTCGCGGTCAATCTGCCGACAGTAATTCATTATGACCGCACTGATTCCAGTTCGGTCCAGATCCAGCGCAATCACCGCGATTTTTCTTCTTTTCTCTGCATTCATTGCCTGTTTTTCTCTTTCAGTGTATTCAGATATGCGCGGACAGCGGCAACTGCCTCCTGCCGCTGGGAAACATAACGCGCAAACGGCTGCGTGCGCGCCTGCCGAATCAGATCTGCCAGCTCATCCCGTTCGCCGCACGGCAGAATGTAATTTTTCTCGGAAAGCGACCGGGTAATCTGAAGCTGATGATCATCCACATGCTCCCCATACTTTGCCAGCCTCGGCACCACAATCACCGGTTTCTGATATTTCAGACCCTGCATAATTGCCGCCGTCCCTCCATGCGTAATCAGCAGGCTGCAGTTCCTGACCCGCTCCATGTACTCTTCTTTCGTCAAAAACGGGACGGATTCATAATGCCTCGGAATATAGGTACTGTTCCCGATCTGCGCAAAAACCGGCTCACTGATTTTTCCCTGCTCTACGTCCAGATCCAGCTGCCGCAGAAGCCGGTTAAACGGAAACTTCTGCGTTCCCACCGTCACATAAATCATTGTCTCACCTCAGAAAATACCGCCGATATACCTGGCCTTCGGATAAACCTTCAGCAGCGACTCCCACTGAACCAGAAACATATCCGCGAACGGATAAACGAGTCTTCCCGTCAGCGAAGCGGAACTGACCCGCGCCAGAGATTCTATGTAAATAATTTTCGTTCCCCGCAGTTTTCCCAAGACGCAAAACGGATACGCCAGAAGCGCGCCTGTCGTGATCAGCACATCCGGCTTTTCCCTGCGCAAAAGCTTCCATGCCCTGATAAACAGCCGGAAGAAATGAATCAAAAAATGCCGCTCGTGCCGGTTGATCTGCGGGAACACATACAATGGCTCCAGAGCACAGTCCTGCGCCTGTCCTCCCTGTTCTGTTACATAAAAAATCTGATGTTCCTTTTCATCCGCAAGCTCTCTGAGACACATGATTTCTTCCCAGTGTCCTCCGGATGACGCTGCAAAACAAATTTTCATATCATCCATCCTCTGCCCGATCAGAAACCGCTTCGCGCGTATTTCCGCAAAAAAGCAATCACCGTTTCTTCGTATCCATCCGGGTCAACCCGATAGTTTTCGCCGTGATCGGCTCCGTGAATGATCTTGATCTGTTTCTCGCTTCTGCAGCTGTCATACAGGCGGTACGCACTCGAAAGCGGCACGGTTGTATCAGCATCGCTGTGAATCATCAGAAGCGGAATATCCGTCTGCGCCAGTGCGCTGCAGGCATCCGCATCGGAGAAATGAAACCCTCCGGTCATCCAAGCCCCGCATTCCAGCGCAAATACAAACAGCGATACTGGAAAATACGCGGATGTTTTTTCTCTCACTTTTTGCGCCAGCATCTCCGGAAACGAGTCATATCCGCAATCGTCAATGATTCCGCAGACCGATTCCGGCAGATCCAGGCTGCTGCTCATCATCACAGCGGTTCCGCTCATTGATACGCCCATCAGAAACAGCGGTGTTTCCGCCCCAAACCGTTCTGCTGCCCACGCGGCCCAGTCCCGGCAGTCGTATCGTTCCAGAACACCCATCCCGCAGTAATCTCCTCCGCTTTTGCCATGCGCTCTTGATGCTGCAAGAAGAAGATTCCAGTTTAGCTGTTCCGTAATCCGATATGCCGGAATTCCGTCTACAACTGCGTGACTCCGGTATCCGTGAAAATATAGCACAACTGGCGCGCCCTCTTTCCGCTCGTAATAGTCAGCCGCTAACTGTGTACCGTCTCCGGCATGCACCGTCACATGCTCTGCCGGTTCCTCCTTCCGGATCCGATACGCCTCTGTAAGAATCCCGTACTGCACATCATCAGCAGCTCCCAGATCCGGCCACGCGGTTTCCCTACGCGCGCAGATTTCCCGGAAAAGAAACCTGCTGCCGCTGCAGAATATGTTAATACATAACAGCAAAAGCAGCACAATCCCCACTGCCAGGAATCCCCGTTTCTTCCGAATTCCTGCTTTCGGCCTTTTGCCTTCCTGCATCTGTTTTTCACCATCCCCTGCTGTTTTTCTTCTCTCCAGTTGTTTTTTTCTTTGTCCATTTGGCATAAGTATACATTCTTTTCTTTCAAATTACAATACTCTATTTTCTGCGTTTTCGGGTGTTGATTTTTCTTGTATACTCGTACAGAATCATTGTTTCTCTTAAAAACAAACTATTTTCCGTATTTTCTCTTTCTTTCCGAATTTGGCAAATTGTCTGCCTTCCCGGATGACAGTCCGGCGTATGACTGCCGGCCGCCGCTGCCGGGTGTCCCGCTGGATTATGAATTTCTTTCCACGTTTTTTCTGTTTTCGTGTATAATAACCGAAGAGATCTGAAAGACAAACGAGGTATTTTTATATGACAAAACCTGCATCCCACCCATCCGCCATCTCCCCAAACATGACGCCTTCCGCGAACCGATTTCTTTCCCTGACGGAACTCTGCCGCCTGCTTTCTATTTCCGATGCCACCGGCCGCAACTGGCTCCGTCTCGGAAAGCTGAAGCCCGATGCTGTGGAGCAGGACTCTCCATGTTTTTCCGGACAATATGCCGCCCGCCTTTTGCAGGAGCTTCAAACTGGCAAAAACACGGTGCTGAAAAGCCGGAGAAATAAAAGCTATGTGTCCGGTCACGCACTGTACCGTTCTTATCTGTCCGAGCACAGCCGCAGCCTGCCTGCTGTCCGGACTCTGCTTTCCTTTTCCTGTCTCGAACAGGCACTGCTGGTTCCGAACGCAATCCGTTTTGTGCTCGCTGACTGCGCGCTTAAACTTTTTTTCTCCAGACACGTGCTTTCTGCCGAAACGTTCTGCTGCAGTATCTCCTCCCTGTTTGCCTGCTATCTGTCCAATCCGGACGCTCTCCCGATTGCTCACGGCTTCCGGACACTGGCTGACGATCTGATTGCTGACCTTGCGGATGCCCGCGCGTTTGCGAATACTTACCCGGAGCTTTTTTCTGTTTCCTATGATTATGAACCCGGAGAAGACCTTCTCGGACTGATTTACCTTTCCTGCCGCCAGGCGGGGAACCGGAAAGCAGCCGGATCCTACTATACACCGTCTGCGGTTGTCCGCAAAGTCATTGCTCCGTTGTTTTCTTCGGAAAATACTCCTGACGCACAGGCAAAACGAAGCTTTTACGATCCCTGCTGCGGCTCCGGCAGCTTCCTGCTCCAGCTGCCGGATTCCATTCGTCCGGAACAGATCTTTGGAACTGATCTTGATGAAATCAGTATCGCTGCCGCCAGACTCAGCCTTGCGCTGAAATTTCCGGACACAGACGCGGCTCTGATCCGCAGCCATGTGACTGCTGCCAATTTTCTTACGGTTCCTTTTTCGGAACGTTTTCCCAGTCTGAATCTGAAAGATGTGCGGATAACTGATATCATCGGGAATCCGCCGTGGGGATATCAATTCTCTCCGGAAGAAAAATCCGTACTCAAAACACGGTTTCAGACAGCCTCTCAAAATGCGGTTGAATCCAGCTGCCTCTTTCTGGAGCAGGCGTTATCAGAACTTTCAGTGTCATCTCCGAAATGTTCTGCAAAAGAAGGCATCTCTGCTTTGAATCCCGCCGTTGAATCGCATGTTGCTTTTGTACTTCCAGAGGCAATCCTGACAGTAAAAACCCATGCGGCAGTCCGCCGCCTTCTGCTGGAAAATGCTTCAATCCGCCGCCTGGAGTATCTGGGAAGTGTCTTTGATGGAGTACAATGTCCGTGTATCATCCTGCATTTGACCCGAACCAGTCAGCCGTTCTCTCCGGTTGGTATGACGGTCTGCCATCCGGACCGGCACTATACCATCCAGACTGACCGCCGCTGCTCGCCGGAACAATTTCCGTTCTCCTGCTCTGACCCGGAATATGCCGTTCTGGAAGCAATGAAAAGCCGGACAAAGGTTTCCTATCTCGCCGGCCAGGCTGATTTTGCGATGGGAATTGTCACCGGAAATAATAAAAAATTTCTCTTTTCAAAACCATCCGGTCAATCTGAACCCATCATTCGCGGAACAGATCTGAAACGGTATCAGATTCATCCGCCTGCCTGTTATACAATCTTTCAGCCGGAATGCTTTCAGCAGGCCGCGCCTGCTGCTGTCTACCGCACGCCGGAAAAGCTTCTATACCGCTTTATCTCCAGCCGCCCTGTATTTGCCTATGACAATGCCGGACGGATTTCCCTGAACAGCTGCAACCTGCTGATCCCGCGTATGCCCGGCATGCGCACAAAATATATTCTGGCGGTTCTCAATTCATCCGCCGTCTGGTTTTTCTGGCGCTGCAGCTTCCGCTCCGTCAAAATGCTCCGCTCCCACCTGGAATCAATCCCGATTCCGTTTGCTCCCGATCCGGTGCAGCTGCAGATCTGCGAATTAACCGATCGTCTTGCCGCTGAAACCGATCCGGCAGCATTTGCCGCACTTGACGCCAGACTGGATGCTCTGATTTTTGACCGGTTCGGTCTGAACGCAGAAGAACGGCAAGTTGTCCTTCATGCCATTGCAAATGCCGATTAATATTGAGCCGCACGTTCCCGACCGTTTTTTTCTCACAGGCGCTAACAAAAAAAGGCACAGCAGCCGGACATTCCCGACTGCTGTGCCTTTTTCGCCGCGCGGCTTTCTGCCTGCGCTTTTATGATTATCTCAGCTTCTTCTTGATCTCGTTGTCGATCTTGTCTACAAACTCGTCAAGCGGAAGAACGGTCGTATTCATCTCGCCATGCAGACGGAAGGATACGGTACGATTCTCCATCTCGTTGAATCCAAGTACCAGCAGGTACGGAACCTTCTGAACCTGGCCCTCACGCATACGGTAGCCAAGCTTCTCGGCTCTGTCATCCAGCTCAACTCTGACATTCTTTTCGTCCAGAATCTCGCAGATCTCATGCGCGTACTCCATCAGCTGCTCGTTGTCGGTCTTGACCGGCATAACGCGTACCTGAACCGGAGCAAGCCATGTCGGCAGATTGCCCTTGGTCTCCTCCAGAATGTATGCCATAAAGCGATCCAGAGAACCAAGGATTGCACGGTGCAGAACAACCGGAGTCTTCTTCTCGCCGTCCTTATCAATATAAGTCAGGTTGAACTTTGCCGGCAGGCAGAAGTCAAGCTGGCAGGTAGACAGGGTATACTCGTTTCCAACCGCCGGCTTTACGTTTACATCCAGCTTCGGGCCATAGAACGCAGCCTCTCCGATTTCCTCAGTGTACTCGATACCAAGGTCATTCATAACCTCTCTCAGGCCATTCTCTGCCTTATTCCACATCGCATCATCATCATGGTACTTTACCTTGTTCGCCGGATCTCTCAGAGACAGAACACAGCGGTAATCAGTGATGCCGAAATCCTTGTAGGTGCTGAAGATCAGGTCAACAACTCTGGAAATCTCGTCCTTGATCTGCTCCGGAGTAACAAACAGATGCGCGTCATTCTGGCAGAAGTGACGGCCTCTCTCAATTCCCTTCAGTGTGCCGCTGGACTCATAACGGAAATCATGAGCAATCTCACCAATACGGATCGGCAGATCCTTATAGGAATGCAGCTTACTTGCGTAGATCATCATATGATGCGGGCAGTTCATCGGTCTCAGGACAAAGGACTCGCCGTCTACTTCCATTGCCGGGAACATGTTCTCTTTGTAATGATCCCAGTGACCGGAGGTCTTGTACAGGTTTACGGTTCCGACGCACGGAGTCATAACATGCTGATAGCCAAGCTTTCTTTCCTTCTCCTTGATGTAGTTCTCCAGCTCCTGCCAGATCACATAGCCCTTCGGCAGATACATCGGAAGTCCGCGGCCTACCAGATCGTCAACCATGAACAGATTCATGTCCTTGCCGATCTTTCTGTGGTCTCTTTCCTTTGCTTCTTCAAGCATCTTCAGATGAGCCTCCAGCTCCTCGGCGGTCGGGAAACATACACCATAGATTCTCTGCAGAACCTTGTTGTTCTTATCGCCCTTCCAGTACGCGCCGGAGTGCTTGATCAGCTTGAAATGGCGGCAGAGTCTGGCATTGTCAACGTGCGGTCCGCGGCACAGATCGGTGAAATCGCCCTGCTCATAGCAGGTGATGGTTCCGTCGTCCAATCCCGCAATCAGGTCCAGCTTGTACTCATCGTCCTTGAACATCTCCATTGCTTCAGCCTTGGAAATTTCCTTGCGGACAATCTTCTCGCCCTTCTTGGCGATCTTCTTCATTTCCTTCTCAATACCGGCAAGATCCTCTTCTCTTAATACATGATCACCGAAATCAACATCGTAGTAAAAGCCTTCCTCAACAACCGGTCCTACCCAGAACTTTGCCTGCGGATACAGGTGTCTGATTGCCTGCGCCATCAGGTGCGCGCAGGAATGATTCAATACATGAAGCTGTTCATCTTCCTTAAAGTTTACCATTTCTTCTCTCCTTTTGTTTGTCCGACAGTTCCGAGAGCGAGTTTGAAAAAGGCTTTCTGCAAGATGTGCATCACAATTTGCAGAAATGATTTCTTAAACACACTCTGGTAAATGCAGCATGTAGCTTCTGCGCCGCAACGTCTGCAGCCCGTCCGGATATGTCGTCGGCAGTTTTCATTTTTCTTCCATTGGTGACTTGAGGATGGAACAAGAAAAAAAGCACCATAGATACCAAACGATACCTAAGGGTGCTTTTGCACGGTCCCACCTTACTTTTCACTCTTCGCGTATAACGCAGCGACACGGCAGCGCTTCAAATCCATAATCCGCTGTTTGCGGTGATCGATCCTTCTGCGCGCAGCTCAGGAATGGTTTTCATGCAGTTTTCCCATAAACAGCTTCCACCATGCGCTGCTCTCTCTGAATGTTCCGGCTGCACTACTCTTTCCGTCATTGCTTTTCATAGTTCGGAAATAGTTTACCACGGGTTTCCCTTTTTTACAATAGGTTTCTTTCCTTTTTTCAGGATTTTTCCATGCAGTATTCCGGCTCACGCTGTGTTTGAACAGAAACACAGTCTTCCTGCATTCCCCGGCACTGTCAGTTGTTTTTCATATGCGGAACGGAATCCATCCCACAGGACGCAAATGCCTGTCCCCAGATCTGAATCAGCTGCTCTAACGAAACTGCTGCATTGGCCGGACTGGTAGATGGCAGTTCTACCGCCGGAATCCCCGTTTCCGGCTCCTGGTATTTCCGGTACAGCTTCCCGGCGGTTTTCCCATTGACAAATACTGTCTCAATCTGCGAAGTATGGATGATTGCCGAAAGATCCGCCGGAACAACATCCCGGATGCTGCTGTCGCTGGAGCCAAGAATCCGGCAGCTTTCAATCACATCATACACTGCAATCTGGTTTGCAAGAAGCATCGCTCTCTTTTCTTCTGCTGAATGCGGCTCCGCTGTCCGAAGCAGTGCCGAAAGCACCTTCCAGAAACGATTTCTCGGATGTCCGTAAAAGAATCCCTCTTCCCTTGATTTCACGGACGGGAAGCTTCCAAGAATCAACAGCCTGGAACGGCTGTCGTAAACCGGGCCAAATCCATGCTCTGCATACTGATACTCTGCCATTTTTTATCCTCTTTTTCTTGATCTTTCTTTTCTTTTTTTGATGTTTCTTACCGGTTTTTCCGGTTTGCGCTTCTTTTGCTTTCCTAATAATTCCGTCTGTGGTAGACTAAAGCTAATTTAACAAATCAAGGAAGTCCCCTGCTTCAATTGCGAAGAGCAATAAGCAGTGG